>NZ_JAMYQZ010000008.1:0-109367 GCF_040321145.1 Mesorhizobium sp. M0514 | reverse complement strand
GCGCGGCGGTCCAGTCCAGGATGATTATCAGTCCTTGGAGACGAAGCGGGACGGATGGATGTCCATCACATTGTCATCGAAGCCATGCAGCTTCGAGGAAACGATATCGTGGAAGCTGTAATAGAGAAGCGGAATGTTGCCAACGTCATCGACAAGGATGCGCTCGGCCTCGGTGAGGTCCTTCATGCGCTCTTCCGGCTTGCCGCCGGCAGCCGCGGCCTTGTCCATGGCCGCCTCATATGCCGGGCTGACGTAGCTCGAATAGTTGTTGCCGCTGGCCTTGCGGGTGATGCCGAGGAAGGTCTCGGGATCCTTGTAGTCGGCGATCCAGGCGGCACGCGCCACGTCGTAGTTGCCCTTTTGCTCGAGGAAGGAATAGTGGGTCTTGGTATCGGTGTTGAGCAGCGTGATCTCGACGCCAAGCGGCTTCAACTGTTCCTGGATGGCAACCGCGGTGTTCTTGTGGTTTTCCGAGGTGTTGTAGCGGATCTCCATCTTCAGCGGATGCTCGGGCGTATAGCCGAGTTTCTCAAGGATCTTCTTGGCGGCGTCCTCGCGGTCGATCTGCGGCATGTCGGCGTATTTGGCCATTGCCGGCGTGTAGCCGGCGATGCCCGGAGGCACCATCGAATAGCCGGGCAGCATGGAATTCTGCCAGACCTTTTCGGCCAGGAAGTCGCGGTCGATCGCCATCGAGATGGCGTTGCGCAGCTCGACATTGTCCCAGGGCGCCTTGTCGGTCTTGATCGCGTAATAATAGGTGCCGAGATACGGTCCGACGCGGACCTGATCGCCGAACTTGGTCTTGAGGTCAGCGAGCTGTTCGGTCGGCAGGTCGCCGTAGCTGTCGAGTTCGCCTGCCTCGAAGCGCTTCATCGCCGAAGAGCGGTCTTCGGTCGGGATGTAGTTGACGACGTCCATCTTGACCGTCGCGGCCTCCCAGAATTTCGGATTCTTGACCAGCTTCATGTGGTCGTTGGGAATCCACTCGGCCAATGTATAGGCGCCGTTCGAAACGAGATTGCCCGCCTTGATCCAGTCGGCGCCGAGCTTGTCGATCGAGGCCTTGTTGACCGGATAGGTAGCTTGGTGGGTCAGCATCTCCAGGAAGTATGGCGTCGGCGCCTTCAGCGTCACTTCCAGGGTGTTGGCGTCGATCGCCTTGACGCCCATGTCCTCGGGCTTGCCTTTCTTGGTGTTGACTTCCTCGGCGTTCTTCACGGGATAGAGCATGGAAGCGTATTCAGCGGCGGTCGCCGGATCCTCCAGCCTACGGAAGGAATAGACGAAGTCGTCCGCCGTCACCGGGCTGCCATCCGACCACAAGCCGTCCTTGCGCAGCTTGAAGGTGTAGACGGTGCCGTCATCCGATACCGTCCAGCTTTCGGCGGCGCCCGGGATGAGGTTCGTCTTCTGATCGTGCATGACCAGTCCCTGGAACAGGTCGCGTATGATATCGGCTTCGTAGACGGTCGAGGTCTTGTGCGGATCGACCGTCTCCGCTTCGGCGGCGCTGCCTCTGTTATAGACGGTCTCGGCAAGGGCCGGCGTCAGGAACGTGCCTGCGGCAAAGGTCATGGTCGCGGCGACAAGCGTCGCCTTCAGCATATTTTTCAGCATGAAGTCTCTCCCTGTGGCGCTGCCCATCGGCTGCGCCTTACGAGTGTTGACGCCCCGGAACCGATTTCTGGCCCCTTCGAGCGCGCCGCCGGTTCCCGTTCCGGCAGCTGGTGGCAGGAGACTAGACAGACGGAAATATTATTTCAACCGAGTCTTGCTTGACGCTAAGTGAGCATCCTCACCCTAAACCAGCCATAGCTAATCTATATTACAAGGTCCAATTGGGTGCAGCTTGTGGTTGTCCTGAATTTTGGGTTTTGCCCTCAGCAGTTGTCATTAGCGCAACCATCTGGAAACATTTCAGGAATGCCGTTCGTGGCCAAGCTCGACGAAAGTACCGAAGAAGCCCGAAAATGAAAAACGTGGCGCCGGTGGCGTTGCACGGATCGCTCGGCATGGTTGCATGCGGACACGATCTTTGTTTACGCCGGACGGCGTCCCTGAAAGATCAGCCTACCTTGCCGACAAACCAGCCCAGGGCCTGCAGCGACAGCCCCTCCTCCTGCAGGACGGCACCGCCACCCAGAGCGATCGCCTCGACAAGCTGGAGATCCGGCAGCCGCCAGTCGGCCGGCTTGTCGGCGAAATTGAAGACGCAGAGCAATATCTCGTCCTCGCCCTGCCGGATGAAGGCAAGGACATCGCCGTCGGTATCGAGAAAGCGGATCGGGCCCTTGACCAGCGCCAGATGCGCCTTGCGCAAGGCGAGCATCGTCCGGTAGCCGGCGAGCACGGACTTGTCGTCGGCGTTCTGGATATCGACCGCCCGAGCGCGGTGGCTTTCCGGCACCGGCAGCCAGGGTTTTCCCGAGGAAAAACCGGCATTGTCGGCGCCCGCTTCCCAGACCATCGGTGTGCGGCAGCCGTCCCTGCCCTTTACCCCCGGCCAGAAACGGATGCCGACGGGATCGCGCAGATCCTCGAAGGTCAGTTCCGCCTCCTCCAGCCCAAGCTCTTCGCCTTGGTAGAGACAGATCGAGCCCCGCAGGCAGGAGAGCAAAGCGATAGCGAATGTCGCCACCGCATCTGGATCGCCGCCCGGCCGCGTCCAGCGGCTGACATGGCGCACGACATCGTGGTTGGAGAACGCCCAGCAGACCCAGCCGTCGGCGACAGCTGCCTCGAAGGCCTCGACGCATCCGCGCACATGGGCGGCTGAGAATTGCTGACCGAGCAGGTCGAAGGTGTAGCACATGTTGAGCTTGTCGCCGCCGGATGTGTAGGCGGCCAGCGTCTGCAGCGAACGGCCTTCGTCGCCGACCTCGCCGACACTGGCGCGGCCGTCATATTCGTCGAGCAAAGCGCGGAAGCGCCTGAGGAAACCGAGGTTTTCCGGTTGCGTCTTGTCGAACAGATGCTCCTGGAAGAGATAGGTGTTGGTTTCGCCATTGGTGCCGGCGACGCTCGACGCCAGCGGCGGATTGCTGCGCAGCCAGCGGTCGTGGACATAGTAGTTGACCGTATCCAGGCGGAAGCCGTCGACGCCGCGCTCGAGCCAGAACCGCACCGTCTGCAACAACGCGTCTTGAACCTCAGGATTGTGGAAGTTGAGGTCCGGCTGCGAGGCGAGGAAATTGTGCATGTAGTATTGCCGGCGGGTCGCGTCCCACTCCCAGGCCGGGCCGCCGAAGACCGACAGCCAGTTGTTGGGCGCGTTGCCGTCCGGCCTGGTGTCGGCCCAGACATACCAGTCAGCCTTGGGATTATCCTTGCTGGCACGGCTCTCTACAAACCATTCGTGCTTGTCGGAGGAGTGCGACAACACCTGATCGATGATCACCTTCAGGCCGAGCCTGTGCGCCTCGGCAACCAGCGCGTCAAAGTCGTCGAGCGTGCCGAACATCGGATCGACCGCCTGATAGTCGGAGACGTCGTAGCCCATATCGGCCATTGGCGATTTGAAGAAGGGCGACAGCCAGACGGCGTCGACGCCGAGCGAGGCGACGTGCGCCAGCCGTGAGGTGATGCCTGAGAGGTCGCCGCTGCCGTCGCCGGTGGTGTCCTGGAACGAGCGAGGATAGATCTGGTAGATGACGCAGCCGCGCCACCAGTCGGCGCTCTGTTCGGGTCCCGGCTGGGCATTGTCGTCGGCCATCACGGACCCTTCCTGGCGCGGGCCTTTGCGGTCCGGCGCTCGATCATGAAACTGACACTGCGGCCGGGCAGCGGCCACGCGAGGTCGACCGCTTGCGCTTCAACAGCCGGCTGCCATTCAAACCCTTGCCGCGCGGGCAGCGTGAAGACGCATTGGCGGCGATCGCCATTGACGATCACAGCCAGGCGGCCTTCCCCGCCATCGCCGAGCAGCATGACGAGGCGATGGCGCGAGCCATCGTTCCAGTCGGCTTCGCTGAGCAGCGCGCCGGTCTCGGTCAGCCAGGCGACGTCGGGCACATCAGAACCGTCCGGCGGCTCTCCGGTCAGGAAGCGCGTATCGGAAAGCGCCGGCACCGCGCCGCGCAGAGCTGCGAGCGCCGACACATGGGCTTCCAGCCCGACGTCGCGCCCGGCCCAGTCGAGCCAGGTGATGGCGTTGTCCTGCGCATAGGCGTTGTTGTTGCCCCCTTGCGTGCGGCCGAATTCATCGCCGGCCGTCAGCATGATGGTGCCGCGCGAGGCAAACAGAGTGGCGAGCAGCGCGAAGCGATCATGGGAACGGGCCTCGGCAATCACCTTGTCCGAGGTTTCGCCCTCGACGCCGTTGTTCCAGGACAGGTTCTCATTGTGGCCGTCGCGGTTCTTCTCGCCATTGGCTTGGTTGTGCTTGGCTTCATAAGCGACGATATCGGCCAGCGTCATGCCATCGTGCGCGGCGATGAAGTTGACCGTGCGGCTGGCGGATTGGCCCTCCCTGCCGAACACATCGGAGGAGCCGGCGAGCCTTGTCGCCAGCGCACCGACCGTGCCGGCATCGCCGCGCCAGAAGCGCCTGACGTCGTCGCGGTAGCGGTCGTTCCATTCGAGGTAAGGCGGCCGGAAATTGCCGAGCTGATAGCCATTCGGGCCGATGTCCCAGGGCTCGGCGATCAGCACCCTGTCGGCAAGGATGGGATCGGTTGCGATGGTTTCGAGCAACGGGGCTGCCGGATCGAATGCGCCATCGACGCGACCGAGGACCGGCGCCAGGTCGAAGCGGAAACCGTCGACGCCGGCTTGGCGGACGAAATGGCGCAGCGTGTCGAGTACCATGTCGCGAACGACCGGATGGTCGCAGGCGATGGTATTGCCGGTGCCGGTATCGTTGACCAACCTGCCGTCCGGCTCGCTGCGGTAGTAGGCTTGATTGTCGAGGCCGCGCAGCGACAGCGTCGGCCCGAGCCGGTCACTTTCGCCGGTATGATTGAAGACGAGATCGAGGATGGTGCCAATGCCAGCCTTGCGCAGCACCCCCACCGTATCACGCAATTCGGCGAGGCCGCCCGGCGCCAGCCGCGGATCGAGCGCCATGAAGGTGACTGGGTTGTAGCCCCATGCGTTGCTGAGGCCGAGCGGCGGTAGATGGCGCTCATCGATCCATGCCGTCACGGGCATTAGCTCAACGGCGGAGACGCCGATCTTTCTGAGGTGTTCGAGGATGGCCGGATGCGCAAGTGCGGCAATGGTGCCGCGCTGCGCTTCCGGTACGTCCAGATGCAGCCTGGTGAAGGAGCGGACGTTGAGTTCGTAGATCAGGCCGCCTGGCTGGAACAAAGGCGGCTTGGCCGGCAGCGGCTTCGGTTGAGCCCGCGCGATGGTCTTCGGCATCAGTGGCGCGGTGTCGGCGCCTTCGTTGCGCCGGGCGGCAAGCCGCCAATGATGCTGGTAGGGCCGGTCGATTTCGACGGCGTAGGGATCGGTGAGCAGCTTGTCGGGATCGAACCACAGCCCGCGCACCGGCGCATATTCGCCGTCGGCGCGAAAGCCGTAGCGCGTACCCGCGGCAAGGCCGGCGACGAACAGCGCATGGACGCCCTCGCTTTCCGGCTGGAGTTCGAGCCGGTCGATTTCGTGGGCGCCAGTGTCGTCGAAGATCGACACCCAGAGCCGCCGCGCCGAGGACGACCAGGCGGCAAAACGGATGCCTTCGGGAGTGACCGTTGCGCCGAGTTGGGTCATCGGCGCATCCTCCACCCTCCCCCTTGTGGGGAGGGTCGCGAACGAAGTGAGCGGGGTGGGGGTCGGCGCGGGGAAAGCGCTTTACGAGCACCCCCAACCCGATCCGCTGCGCGGATCGACCCTCCCCACAAGGGGGAGGGTAAAGACGTCACCACCCTCAAGTAATCACGCTCGGCTTGTTGCGCCCGGTGTGGCTCTTGATCCCGGCGATATCATCGGCAGCCGCGATCAGGTCAGCGAGCGCCTCTTGCGTGTCGAGATCATGCCGCGCTCTGTCCGGCTCGTAGCGCTCGATGTAGACGCGCAGCGTAGCACCCGACGTGCCGGTGCCGGACAAACGAAACACGACACGCGAGCCGCCTTCGAACAGGATGCGGATGCCCTGGTTCTTGCTCACCGAACCGTCGACGGGATCGTGATAGGCGAAGTCGTCGGCATTGGCGATCTTCAGTCCGCGCACGCTGGTGCCGGGCAGCGAAGCGAGCTTGGCGCGCAACTCGTCGACCAGGGCGTTGGCGCGCTCGGTTTCGACCTCCTCATAGTCATGACGTGAATAGTAATTGCGGCCGTAGGTCGCCCAATGTTCGGTGACGACGTCCTTGCAGCTTTCGCCGCGCACGGCCAGGATGTTCAGCCACAACAGCACCGCCCACAGCCCGTCCTTTTCACGGACATGGTTCGAGCCGGTGCCGGCGCTTTCCTCGCCGCAGATCGTTGCCATGCCGGCATCGAGCAGATTGCCGAAGAACTTCCAACCGGTCGGCGTCTCGTAGATGCCGATGCCGAGCTGTTCGGCGACGCGGTCGGCAGCGCCGCTGGTCGGCATCGAGCGGGCGATGCCTTTGAGGCCGTCCTTGTAGCCCGGCGCCAATTGCGCATTGGCGGCAAGCATGGCCACCGAATCCGACGGGGTGACGAAAATACCCTTGCCGATGATGAGATTGCGGTCACCGTCGCCGTCGGAAGCGGCGCCGAAATCGGGCGCATCCGGTCCCATCATCTCGTCATAGAGATGCTTGGCGTGGACCAGGTTCGGATCCGGGTGATGGCCGCCAAAATCCGGCAGCGGCTTGTAGTTGCGGCAGGTGCCATTCTCCGCGCCGAGCCGGCGCTCGAGGATTTCCTTGGCATACGGGCCGGTGACCGCATGCATGGCGTCGAAGCGCATGCGGAAGCCGTATTTGAAATTGGCGCGGATGGCGTCGAAGTCGAACAGGCTCTCCATCAATTCGGCATAGTCGGTGACCGGGTCGATAATCTCGACCGCCATGCCGCCGGCGGTCACCGTGCCGATCTTGTCGATGTCGATCTGGTCGATGTCAACGGTCTTGAAGCTCGAAATCGTCTTGGTCTTTTCGAAGATCGCGTCGGTCAGCTTTTCCGGCGCCGGGCCGCCATTGCCGGCATTGTACTTGATGCCGAAATCCTCGTGCGGGCCGCCCGGATTGTGACTGGCCGACAGGATGATGCCGCCGAAGGTCTTGTATTTGCGGATGACATGCGACGCCGCCGGCGTCGACAATATGCCGCCCTGCCCGACCATCACCTTGCCGAAGCCGTTGGCCGCCGCCATGGCGATGGCCTTCTGGATGACCTCGCGGTTGTAGAAGCGGCCGTCGCCGCCGATCACCAGCGTCTTGCCCTCAAAGCCCTCCAGCGCGTCGAAGATCGACTGGATGAAGTTCTCGGCATAGTGCTCCTGCTGAAAGACAGGCACCTTCTTGCGCAGGCCGGACGTGCCGGGTTTCTGGTCGAGATAGGGTTTGGTGGCGACGGTCCGGATCATGCTTCAGGCAACCCTTTTCGAAAGCAGCAGGCGGTAGAGTTCAACGTATTTGTCGGCGCTCTTGTCCCAGGAGACATCGGCCTTCATGCCCTGGCGCTGGATCTGTTCCCAGACGGCCGGGCTCGAATGCGCATCGACCAGCCGGCGGATGGCGTGCAGCATGGCGCCGCCACTATTGGGCGCGAACTGGAAGCCGGTGGCGACACCGGCCGAGATCGCTGCTTCATTGGCGTCGATGATGGTGTCGGCAAGGCCGCCGGTGCGGGCGACGACCGGCACGCAGCCATAGCGTAGGCCGTAAAGCTGGGTCAGCCCGCAAGGCTCGAAGCGCGACGGGATGACGATGGCGTCGCAGCCGCCCTGCATGGTGTGGGAAAGCCCCTCGTCATAGCCGACGACGACGCCGACACGGCCGCGATGGCGGGCGGTGGCAGCCAGCAGCGCGCCTTCCAGGCCGGCGTCGCCTGAGCCGAGGATCGCCAGCCGCGCGCCGGTGGCGACGACGCCGTCGACCACAGCCGCCAGTATGTCCATGCCCTTCTGCCAGGTCAGCCGGCTGACGACGCAGACGATCGGACTGTCATCGCGCTCGAGGCTGAAGCGGCCCTCGACAACCGCCCGGTTGGGAAGCCGAGCCTTGAGCGTCGCGGCGGAGTAGGCCGACACCAGATGCTTGTCGGTCTCCGGGTTCCAGATGTCGGTGTCGATGCCGTTGACGATGCCGTAGAGGTCGGAAGAGCGCATGTTGATCAGGCCGTCGAGGCCCATGCCGAATTCCGGCGAGCGGATTTCCTGGGCATAGGTGGGGCTCACCGTGGTGATCGCCCAGGCCGCCTGCAGGCCGGCCTTGAGGAAGCCGACGCCGCCATAATATTCGACGCCGTCAAGCGCCATCGCCGCGGCCGGCAAGCCGAGCTCGCCAAAAATGCCGGCGCCGAACTGACCCTGGAAGGCAAGGTTGTGAACCGTGATCAGCGACGGCACGCCGACCGCCTTGCCGTAGCGCATATAGGCCAGCGTCATCGCCGACTGCCAGTCATGGGCGTGGACGAGATCCGGCTGGTAGCCGGAAATGGCGCCGCCGGCGATATCGCCACCGACCTGGCTCAGCGCAGCAAAACGCCGCCAATTGTCGGGCCAATCGGCGCCGGCCGCATTGCCGTAAGGGCCGCCGGGACGGTCGTAGAGATGCGGCGCGTCGAGCACGAACAGGTCGAGCCCGGCGATCTTGACGGCATGGACCGAAGCCTTGCCGCCCTGCAGCAGCGGGTATTGGTAGACAGCCTTCTTTTTCTTGAAGGCGTCCATCACCTGGGGAAAGCCGGGGATGAGCGTGCGCATGGTCACGCCCTTGGCGGCCAGCGCGATCGGCAATGCGCCGGTCACGTCGGCAAGTCCGCCGGTCTTGATCAGCGGGAATATCTCGGGCGTGACCGACAGAACCTGCATGCGTTTATGGTACCCCGTCTTACAGCTTCAGCTTGTCGATCATGTCCTGCGTGACCAGGCAGATGCCCTTTTCCGAAACCCGGAAACGCTTGGCGTCGAGAACAGGGTCTTCGCCAACCACCAGCCCTTCCGGTATCCTTACACCGTGGTCGATGACGACGCGCTTCAACTTTGCGTTCCGGCCGACATGAACGTCGGGCAGCATGACGACCTCTTCCAGCGTCGAATAGGAGTTGATGCGCGCGCCGGTGAAGATCAGGCTGCGCTTCAGCGAAGCACCCGAGACGATGCAATCGCCTGAGACCAGCGAGGAGACGGCCGAACCGCGCCGGCCATCCTCGTCATGCACGAACTTTGCCGGCGGCTTCAATTCGGCATAGGTCCAGATCGGCCAGTCGCGGTCGTAGAGGTCGAGTTCGGGAGTGATGTCGGTCAGGTCGATATTGGCTTCCCAGTAGGCGTCGACCGTGCCGACATCGCGCCAATAGGCTTCGTTCTCGGCCGTCGAGCGCACGCAGGACTTGGCGAAACGGTGCGCGATCGCCTTACCGTGCTGTACGATGTAGGGGATGATGTCCTTGCCGAAGTCGCGGCTTGAACCCGGCTCGGCGGCATCGCGGCGCAGCTGCTCCATCAGGAACTTGGTCTTGAAGACATAGATGCCCATCGAAGCCAGCGCGAATTCCGGCTTGTCGGGAATGCCGGGCGGGTCGGCGGGCTTTTCGACGAACGCGATGATGTTGTCCTTGCCGTCGACATGCATGACACCGAAGCCGGTCGCTTCCATGCGCGGCACTTCGAGGCAACCGACGGTGACGTCGGCATTGGCGTCGACGTGCTGACGCAGCATCAGCTCGTAGTCCATCTTGTAGATGTGGTCGCCGGCGAGGATGACCATGTATTCGGGGCCATAGGCTTCGATAATATCGATGTTCTGGTAGACGGCGTCGGCGGTGCCTTCATACCACTGGGTTTCCGAGACACGCTGGCTGGCCGGCAGGATGTCGAAGCTTTCGTTTCGCTCCGGCCGCAGGAAGTTCCAGCCGCGCTGCAGGTGGCGGATCAGCGAATGCGCCTTGTACTGGGTGGCGACACCGAGGCGGCGGATGCCGGAATTCAGCGCATTGGACAGCGCGAAATCGATGATGCGCGTCTTGCCGCCGAAATAGACAGCCGGCTTGGCCCTGCGGTCGGTCAATTCCTTGAGCCGGCTGCCGCGGCCGCCGGCCAGCACATAGGCCATGGCATCGCGCGCCAGCGGCTGGGTTCTCTTCAAGTCTGCCATTTTTACCCTCCCAAATTACCAGTCTGGAGCATCGCCCGGTCCGCAACGAGTCGACGGACCTAATCCGAAACGAGTTGACGGACCTAGTCCGCAACGAGTTCAAGCATGATCGTCGACAGCGGCGGCAAAAGCATCGTTGCCGAAATGCCTCCTCCTTCCGCCCTGGCTTCGACCACACCGCCATTGCCCTTGCCCGAACCACCGTAGTCCGAAGCGTCGGTGTTGATGATTTCGCGCCATTTGCCGACCTTGGGCAATGGCACGCGATAATTGTCGCGCGGCACTGGCGTGAAGTTGGAAATGACGGCGATCGGGTTGCCGCCGGGCGCGCTGCGCAGCCAGGCGAAGACCGAGTTTTCCTTGTCGTCGACGATCAGCCAGGAGAAGCCGTCCGGCTCGCAGTCGCGTGCATGCAGCGCCGGGCGCGAGCGATAGAGATAGTTGAGATCGCGCACCGTCTGCCAGACGCCGCGATGCGGGTGGAAGTCGAGCAGGTTCCAGTCGAGCGCACGCGCCTCGCTCCACTCGCGGCGCTGGGCGAATTCCTGGCCCATGAACAACAGCTTCTTGCCGGGATACCCCCACATGAAGGCGTAAAAGGCGCGCAAAGTCGCGAACTTCTGCCAGTCGTCGCCGGCCATCTTGCCGAGCAGCGTGCCCTTGCCGTGCACGACCTCGTCATGGGACAGCGGCAGCACGAAATTCTCGGAGAAAGCGTAGGTCAATCCGAACGTCAGGTCGTTGTGGTGGTGCTTGCGGAAGATCGGCTCCCTGGCGAAATACTCCAGCGTGTCGTGCATAAAGCCCATGTTCCATTTGAAGCCGAAGCCCAGCCCGCCTTCATGCACCGGCGCCGAGACCTTCGGCCATGAGGTCGATTCCTCGGCGATGGTCATGACGCCGGGATGGTGGCCGTAGACCTCCTTGTTCATCTTCTGCAGGAAGGACACCGCTTCGAGGTTTTCGCGGCCGCCCTTCTCGTTGGGGATCCATTCGCCGGCCTTGCGCGAATAATCGAGGTAGAGCATCGAGGCCACCGCATCGACGCGCAAACCGTCGACATGGTATTTCTCGGCCCAGAACAGCGCGTTGTTGACGAGGAACGACACCACCTCGCGGCGGCCGAAATTATAGATCGCGGTGTTCCAGTCGGGATGAAAACCCTTGCGCGGATCGGCATGCTCATAGAGCGCCGTGCCGTCGAAATTGGCCAGGCCATGCGCGTCGACCGGGAAATGCGCCGGCACCCAGTCGAGGATGACGCCGACGCCGGCGCGGTGCGCACCGTCGACGAAACGCGCGAAGCCGTCGGGGTCGCCGAAGCGCGCCGAGGGGGCATAAAGTCCGGTTGTCTGATAACCCCATGACGGGTCATAGGGATGTTCGGAGATCGGCAGGAACTCGATATGGGTGAAGCCGGTCTCGACAGCATAGGGGATGAGCTGGTTGGCGAGTTCGTCCCATGACAGGAAGCTGCCATCATCGTGCTGCTGCCACGAACCGGCATGGACCTCGTAGATCGATATGGCTTCGCGCCGCGGATCGGCCTTTCGCCAGTAATTGCGATGCGCCTCGTCGCCCCATTCATGCGCCGGCGGCACCGCCGTCACCGATGCTGTGGCCGGGCGTAGTTCAGACTTGAAGGCGAACGGATCGGCCTTGAGCGGCAGGCGCACGCCGTCCGGGGCAATGATCTCGTATTTATAGGGGTGGCCGGCGCCGATATCGGGAATGAACAGTTCCCAGATGCCGGTGTCGCGGCGGTCGCGCATCGTATGGCGGCGGCCGTCCCATTCGTTGAAGTCGCCGACTACGGAGACGCGCCTTGCATTGGGCGCCCAGACGGCGAAATGGACGCCCGACGCGCCTTCATGGTCGAGGAGATGGGCGCCGAGCTTGTCGAACAGCCTGAGGTGCGACCCTTGCGCGATATAGTAATCGTCCATCGGGCCGAGCACCGGGCCGAAGGAATAGGGATCGGTCAGCCACCAGTCGCCGCCGGCATTTTTGGCGTGATAGCGCAGCGGCTGACGCTTCTTGATCGACAGTCTGCCTTCGAAGAAACCGGCGTCGTCGCGCCGCGTGAGTTCGCCGGCGTTCTTGCCGGCCAGCGTGTATGCGGTGACGAACTCGGCATTGGGGACGAAGCAGCGGGCAACCAGGCTCTTGCCGGCATCATGCACGCCCAGGATTGCAAAAGGATCGCCATGCGTGCCTGCAACAATTGCGGCGACATCGCCGGCTGACGCCAGCCCGTCCGACCCGCTCGTCGTCGCGGTCGCGCGCGGTTTCTTCATCAGGCGGTGTCCCTCCCTGGGAACCAGTTCTTGTGCACAAGACCCGTTGCTCGTGGCCTCATGCAATCATATCAGGCGGGCACGTTCCAGATTTCTTTCGCATATTGGCGGATCGTGCGATCGGAAGAGAACCAGCCGACGCGGGCAACGTTGCGGATAGCGCGCGCGTACCAATCGGGGCTGTTGCGCCAGACGGCGTCGACATCGCGCTGGGCGGCGGCATAGGCGTCGAAATCCGCCGCCACCATGAACCAGTCGCTGTTGTAAAGACCGTCGACCAGCTCGCGGTAGCGATCCGGCTGGTCGGGCGAGAACACGCCCGACGATACTGCGGCAACAGCCTGCGCCAATTCAGGGGAGCCCTCGATCACGGCGCGCGGGTTGTAGCCATTGCTGCGCCGCTCGGCGACTTCCGCCGTGCTCAGGCCGAAGATGAAGATGTTGTCGTCGCCGACGCATTCCTTGATCTCGACATTGGCGCCGTCGAGCGTGCCTATGGTCAAGGCGCCGTTCAGCGCGAACTTCATGTTGCCGGTGCCCGACGCCTCCATGCCGGCAGTCGAAATCTGCTCGGACAGGTCGGCGGCCGGCATCATCACCTCGGCCAGGCTGACATTGTAGTTCGGCACGAACACCACTTTCAGCAGGCCGCGCACCGACGGGTCGCTGTTGATGACCTTGGCGGCGTCGTTGGCCAGTTTGATGATCAGCTTGGCATTGTGGTAGCTGGGCGCCGCTTTGCCGCCGAAGAATTTGACGCGCGGCATCCAGTCCTGTTCGGGATGCGAGCGGATCTGGTCGTAGAGCGCGATCGCTTCCAGGATGTTGAGCAGCTGGCGCTTGTATTCGTGGATGCGCTTGACCTGGATGTCGAACAGCGCCGACGGGTCGAGCTTGATGCCGAGCCGGTCGGCGACCAGATTGGCGAGCTTGATCTTGTTGGAGCGCTTGACGGCGGCGAACCTGTCGCGGAAGGCGGCGTCACCGGCAAAGGCTTCGAGCCCCTTGATGGCGTCGATGTCGTCGAGGAAACGGTCCCCGATCGCCGCGCGGGCGAGCGCGGTGAGGCCTGGATTGCACTGGATCAGCCAGCGGCGTGGCGTGATGCCGTTGGTCTTGTTGTTGATGCGATCGGGATAGAGCTTGTGGAGATCGGCAAACACCGTCTCCTTCATCAGCTCGGTGTGCAACGCCGACACGCCATTGATCGAGTGCGAGCCGACAAAGGCCAGGTTACCCATGCGCACGCGGCGGTCGCCATTTTCCTGGATCAGCGAGATGCGGCTGATCTGCTCATTGGAAAACTGGTTGGTGGCGCGGGCCTCAAGCAAAACCTGCGCATTGATGGCGTAGACGATCTGCATATGGCGCGGCAAAAGCCGTTCGAACAGCGGCACCGGCCAGCTTTCCAGCGCCTCGGGTAGCAGCGTGTGGTTGGTGTAGCCGAAGGTGCGCTTGGTGATGTCCCAGGCCTGGTCGAAATCCATGCCATGGACGTCCATCAGCAGGCGCATCAGCTCCGGCACGGCGATCGCCGGATGGGTGTCATTGAGGTGGATCGCTGCCTTGTCGGGCAGCGAGGCGAGATCGCCATACTGGCTGAGATGGCGCTGGACGATGTCCTGCAGCGACGCGGTGGAGAAGAAATATTCCTGCCGCAGCCGCAGTTCCTGGCCGGCCTTGTGGGAATCGGCGGGGTAAAGCACGCGCGACAAGGCATCGGCCTTGTTGCTTTCGGCCAGCGCGCCGATGTGGTCGCCGGCGTTGAACTTGTCGAGCAGGATCGGATCGACCGGCATGCCCGACCAAAGCCGCAGCGTGTTCACGCGGTTGGCGCGCCAGCCAACCACCGGGGTGTCGTAGGCGACGGCCTGGACATGCTCGGTCGGCTTCCAGACGTGACGTTCCAGCCGGCCATCCTTGGAGGTGATCGATTCCACCGAGCCGCCGAAGCCGACCTCGAAGGCACGCTCCCGCCGCTCGAACTCCCAGGGGTTGCCGTGGTCGAGCCAGGTTTCGGGCAGTTCGACCTGCCAGCCATCATGGATCTCCTGGCGGAACATGCCGTTGGCGTAGCGAATGCCGTAGCCGTGGGCCGGAATGTCGACGGTCGCCATGCTTTCCATGAAGCAGGCGGCGAGCCGGCCAAGACCGCCATTGCCGAGCGCTGCATCCGGTTCGAGCCCGGCGATGAGGTCGAGGTCGACGCCCAGCGACTTGAGCGCTTCTCGCATATTGTCCATCAGGCCGAGATTGGAGAAGGCATCGCGCATCAGCCGGCCGATGAGGAATTCGAGCGACAGGTAATAGACGCGCTTTTCCTGCTGGGCGTAGGCCTCCTGCGTCGCCTGCATCCAGTGATCGACGATGCGGTCGCGCACGACCTTGATCGAGGCTGTCAGCCAATCATATTGCGTGGCAACGGAGGTGCCTTTGCCGACCCGGTATTTGAGAGCCAGCAAGACTTCGTCGGCCAGCGTCTTGGGATCGGGTATTTCGAGATCGGGGGCTTTGGCTGTCATTGTTCGCGTCATACTGCCTCTCGTGATCGTGCTGCGATCATACCGGCTTTCGCTCTCAGTCCCAGCCTATCCTAGTGCATCGCAACATACGTTCAATCGATTTAGACCAGCATGCCGCCAGTTCCCCTGCGGCAATTTATCCGTCGAGCGGATCAGGCAGCGAGTGCAGCCTCCGGCGGAACCTTCGCTCCCGTCATGAAGGCGACGGCGTCGGACATGGTATATTGCTTGGGATCGATGACGCAGAGGCGACGTCCCAGCCGATGGATATGGATACGGTCGGCCACTTCGAAGACATGCGGCATGTTGTGCGAGATCAGCACGATCGGCAGGCCTCTTTTCTTGACATCGAGGATCAGTTCCAGCACGCGGCGGCTCTCCTTGACGCCGAGTGCCGCGGTCGGCTCGTCCATGATCACCACGCGGCTGCCGAAAGCGGCGGCGCGCGCCACCGCCACGCCCTGACGCTGGCCGCCCGACAGCGTTTCCACCGCCTGGCTGATGTTCTGGATGGTCATCAGGCCAAGCTCGGTCAGCTTGTCGCGGGCGCGCTTTTCCATTGCCGGCCGGTCCAGCATGCGAAGCCAGTCGCCGAGGAAGCCGGGTTTGCGGATCTCGCGGCCGAGGAACATGTTGTCGGCGATCGACAGGGCCGGCGACAAAGCCAGGTTTTGGTAGACCGTCTCGATGCCCGCCTCGCGCGCCTCCATGGGCGATTTAAAAGCGACAGCCTTGCCTTCAAGACGGATCTCGCCTTCGTCGGGCACGGCGGCGCCGGAAATCGCCTTGATCAGCGATGATTTGCCGGCGCCATTGTCTCCGATGACGGCCAGGATTTCGCCGGGGTAGAGGTCGAAGTCGGCATTGTCGAGGGCGGTGACACGGCCATAGCGCTTGATCAGGCCGCGCGCGGTGAGGATGGGTTCCACGGTCATGCCGAAACCTTTCTGATCCATTGGTCGATCGCCACGGCGCCGATGATCAGCACACCGGTGAGCAGCACCTTCCATTGTGGATCGGCGCCCAGCATGTTGAGGCCCATCGAGACGACACCGACGATCATCGCGCCGAAAAGCGTGCCCAGAATTGAGCCGCGCCCGCCGAACAGTGAAATGCCGCCGATCACCGTCGCAGTTATCGCCTGCAGGTTGTAGTCGGTGACGGCGGCTGACGGTGAGATCGAGCCGTTGCGGCCGATGGAAACCCAGGCAGCGAAAGCTGCGATCAACCCGGCAAGGGTGTAGACCGTCATCAACACCTTCTTGGTCTGGATGCCAGACAGCTTCGCCGCCTCCTGATCATCACCAACGGCGTAGACGTGGCGGCCCCAGGCGGTGTGATTGAGCACGTACCAGAGGATCAAAACGAGCACGACCGTGGCGATGACGCCCAGTGTCAGCACCGCCGTGCCGATCTTGAAACTCAGGGCAAAGAGATGCAGCAGCGGCGCCTGGGCGTCGACGTCGGTATCGCGGATCGTCTCGTTGGCCGAATAGATGAAGTTGGTCGCCATGACGATGTTCCAGGTGCCGAGCGTGACGATGAACGGCGGCAGCTTCATGTAGGCGACCAGCAAACCGTTAAGCAGACCGCAGGCTGCGCCGGCGGCAAGCCCGATGGGCACTGCGAGCACGGCCGGCATGCCGTAGCTGACCGCGCAATTGCCCATGATCACGGCCGAAATCACCATGATCACGCCGATCGACAGGTCGATGCCGGCGGTCAGGATGACCAGTGTCTGCGCGGCACCGAGGATGCCGACGATGGCGATCTGCTGCAGGATCAGCGTCAGCGTATAGGATGAGAAGAAACGCCCGCCAATGGCGATGCCGAAAATTACGATCGACAGGACCAGCACAATCAGCGGCACCGCCGCCGGCGTGGAGTGCAGGAAATGCTGGATCCGCTTGACCGCCGATTTGTGCTCGTCAAAGGCGGCAACGCTTGTGTCGCTGCTCGAGAGAACCTTCTCGAATTCCTGTGCTTGAGCCATGTTTCCTCCCCTGGGCTTCAGCTCCATGCCGATACCCGCTCGCGCCTGTCCGGTCTGCTGCCGGGATTATTCGCGTGACGCATCGTCCACCCGAAGCGGCCGGGGATCAAGCCCCCGGCCGTCAGCTTGTCGCTGGCTGTCAGACAGCCATCAGCCCCAGCACTTGGCGAGGCCTTCCTTGGTGTCGATCGACTTCACGCCATTGGCCGGCTTGTCGGTGACGAGGTTGACGCCGGTGTCGAAGAAGTTCTTGCCTTCGGTCGGCTTCGGCTTGGCGCCGTCCTTGGCGAAGGCGGCGATCGCCTCGATGCCGAGTGCCGCCATCTGCAGCGGGTATTGCTGCGAGGTGGCGCCAATGACGCCTTCGGTCACCGACTTCACACCGGGGCAGCCGCCATCGACCGAGACGATCAGCACCTGGCTTTCGAGCCCGACCGCCTTGAGCGCCTGGTAGGCGCCGACAGCGGCGGGCTCGTTGATGGTGTGGATGACTGTGATGGAGTTGTCCTTCTGCAGAAGGTTTTCCATCGCCTTGCGGCCGCCCTCTTCATTGCCGTTGGTGACGTCGTGGCCGACGATGCGGGCATCGTCCTCATCGCCGATCTTGTTGGGATCCTTCACGTCGATGCCGAAGCCCATCATGAAGCCCTGGTCGCGCAGCACATCCACGGTCGGCTGTGAGGGGGTCAGGTCGAGGAAGCCGATCTTGGCGTCCTTGGCCTTGTCGCCGAGGGTCGCGGCTGCCCAGGCGCCGATCAGCTTGCCGGCTTCCAGATTGTCCGTCGCGAAGGTCGCGTCGGCGGCATCGATCGGGTCCAGCGGGGTATCGAGCGCGATCACCAGCAGGCCGGCGTCACGCGCCTTCTTCACCGTCGGCACAATGCCCTTGGTGTCGGACGCGGTGATCAGGATGCCCTTGGCGCCGTCGGCGATGCAGCTTTCGATCGCCGCCACCTGGCTCTCGCTGTCGCCGTCGATCTTGCCGGCATAGGTCTTGAGGTCGACGCCAAGTTCCTTGGCCTTGGCGGTCGCGCCCTCCTTCATCTTGACGAAGAAGGGGTTGGTGTCGGTCTTGGTGATCAGGCAGGCGCCGACGCCGGCGGCCGATGCTGTCGAAGCAAACGCCATCAGGCCGAGGCCCGCCGCGGCGAACACGGTGGACTTCAATAATGCTTTGGTCACGATCTTCCTCCCATGGAACCATGCGGATGCCGCCAACCGGCATCTCGAGCGCATCCACTGAAGTTCTCCCAGTGTGGACGCGCCCTCAAATGACACCAGCGGGAGCCGCCTGTCAATAATTAAATCACTCTTATTTATTATTGACAGCTTTGCGTGGTTCACTCATTCTGCCGCAAAAGCAGTAAGAATAGACCAAGGGAAGGAACAAGGGTGGAGACCGGCATTGCAAGGCACGGTTCGCCCGAGGCGGCCGCCAGCCGTCTCCACCGTGGCACCAACCAGAGCGGCATGCGCGACCACAATGAGCGGCTGGTGCTGTCGCTGGTTCGCCAGCATGGCAGCCTGGCCAAATCAGACATTGCGCGCATGACCGGGCTTTCAGCGCAGACCGTCTCGGTCATCATGCGCGAACTGGAGGAAGACAGCCTGCTGCTGCGCCAAGCGCCGTTGCGCGGCAAGATCGGCCAGCCCTCCATCCCGATGGCGCTGAACCCCGAAGGCGCCTTCTTCATCGGCCTCAAGATCGGCCGCCGCAGCGCCGAACTGGTGCTGATCGATTTCCTCGGAACTGTGCGTTCCATGCTGCAGCACTCCTACCGCTATCCGGCGCCGCGCGAGACGGTTGAGTTCGTCACCGAAGGCATGAAGACGATGCGCGCCGAACTGACACCTGCGCAGGACAAGCGCATTGCCGGGCTCGGCATCGCCATGCCGTTCGAACTGTGGAACTGGGCCGACACCGCCGGCGCGCCGCGCGACATCATGGACGAATGGCGCCATCGCGACATCCGTGCCGACATCCAGGCGCAGTGCGAATTCCCGGTCTATCTGCAGAATGACGCCACCTCCGCCTGCGGCGCCGAACTGGTGTTCGGCCAGACCGGCGGGGCGCGCGACTTCGTCTATTTCTATATCGGCGCCTTTGCCGGCGGCGGCATCGTGCTCAACGGCCGGCTGTTCGGCGGGCCAACCGGAAATGCCGGGGCGCTGGGTTCGATGCCGGTGCCGGGACCAGACGGCAAGCCGACGCAGCTCATCGACGTCGCCTCGATCGCCATGCTGGAAAAGGCGCTTAACGCACGCGGCATTGACGGCTCCTATCTCTGGACCTCGCCGCAGGAATGGGGCGAGATCGGCGCCGATCTGGACGACTGGATCGCCAGCGCCTCGCAGGCGCTTGCCTACGCCATTGTCGCGGCGTCCTCGGTGATCGACTTCGAGGCCGCGGTGATCGATGGCTGGATGCCGCTCGCCGTACGCCGCCGGCTCGTCGATGCCGTCGGGCAGGCGATCGGCACGATTGACGGCGAAGGCCTGAAGCTTCCGGTGGTACGCGAAGGCACCGTCGGCATCCATGCCCGGGCGCTGGGCGGCGCCAGCCTGCCGTTGTCCGAACGCTTCCTCATCGGTTCGAACACCATTTCCCGGAGCACCTGAATGCTGATTGGTATTCCGTCGCTGCTCGGTCCGGAGCTTCTGGCGACATTGCGCGCCATGGGCCATGGCGACGAGATCGCGCTTGTCGACGGCAACTATCCGGCGGAAGAACAGGCGAACCGGCTGATCCGCGCCGACGGTCTTCACCTCATACCGGTGCTTGACGCCATTTTGAGCGTGCTGCCGGTGGACGACTTCGTGCCGGAAGCGCTGTTTCGTGCCTCGGTAAAAGGCGATCCCTCGGTCGCCGATCCGGTCCACCATGAAATCGAAACGATCTGCACCAGGCGCGCGCCGGGCCGGAAGGTGGTTGCGCTGGCGGGCGCCGACTTCTATGCACGCGTCCGGTCGGCATATGCGATCGTCGGGACCAGCGAACCCCGGCTCTACGCCAACATCATCATCCGCAAGGGCGTGATCTATCCGCCGGAGAACAAGAAATCATGATCCTCTGCTGCGGCGAAGCCCTGATCGACATGCTGCCGCGCACCACGACACAGGGCGAGCCGGCCTTTGCGCCCTATGTCGGCGGCGCGGTGTTCAACACGGCGATCGCGCTTGGCCGCCTCGGCGCGCCCGCCGGCTTCTTTTCCGGCCTGTCGTCGGATCTGTTCGGCGGCCAGTTCCGCGAGGCGCTCGGCGCAAGCAAAGTCAGCTCCACCTATGCGCACACCTCCCCTCGCCCGACCACGCTCGCCTTCGTGCGGCTCACCAACGGCCAGGCGACCTACACTTTCTACGACGAAAACACCGCCGGGCGCATGCTGACGACAGAGGATCTGCCGAAACTGGGCGCCGAGATCGAAGCCATGCTGTTTGGCGCCATCAGCCTGATTTCGGACCCGGCGGGTGCTGCCTACGAAGAATTCATGAAACGCGAGCACGAACGCCGCGTCATGATGCTCGACCCCAACATCCGGCCGAACTTCATCCCCGACAAAGCCAAGCACCTCCGGCGCATCCGCTCGATGATGGCGATGGCCGACATCGTGAAGCTATCGGATGAGGATCTGCACTGGTTCGGCGAGGCCGGCTCGCATGAGGACGTCATCCGCAACTGGCTGGATCGCGGCCCGAAGCTGATCGTCGTTACCCACGGCAGCGAAGGTGCCGTCGGCTACAGCAGGGAACACAAGGTCACGGTGATGCCGCATAAGGTGGAGGTGGTCGACACGGTCGGCGCCGGCGACACTTTCAATGCCGGCATTCTGGCCTCGCTGCACGAGCAAGGCCTGCTCACCAAGGCCGGGATCGGCGGCCTTTCGGAGGACGCCATCCGTCAGGCGCTGGCCCTCGGCGCCAAAGCGGCGGCGGTGACCGTGTCGCGGGCCGGCGCCAACCCGCCCTGGCGGCACGAAATCGCCTGATCCACGCTTAGTCCGCCGCCAGCCGCTGCAAGCAGCCGATCACTTTATGTTTCCGCGAGCCGGAAAGACGCACCGAATCAGCCGGATTAATAGGCGGCGAAGCCCGGATTTCCGGCATCTTGCGGCAATGCAGGGAAAGCCTGAAGTAACAGGCTGCGACACCTAGACAATCCGTCCCGCGGCCGGTCCGGCTTTCTAGACCGGCCCAACTCTGGTACCAGCGGCCCGGTTAAGTTGTTGTTTCTGTGCGTGTCATTGTCCCCGGGGCAGCCCGCACCACACCGTTTTGAGGCCGACATGCAATTCATCGATCTTGGCGCGCAGCGCGAACGTATCCGCGACCGGCTGAAGGCCGCGATCGACAATGTCGTCGAGGAAGGCCGCTATATCCTCGGACCGCAAGTCACCGAACTCGAAAACAAGCTCGCAGCCTATATCGGCACCAAGCATGTCGTGGCCTGCGCCAACGGCACCGACGCGCTGCTGTTGCCGCTGTTTGCCGCCGGTATCGGCCCCGGCGACGCGGTGTTCGTGCCGAGCTTCACCTTTGCCGCCACGGCGGAAGTGGTGGCGCTTGCCAAGGCCGAACCGGTTTTCGTCGATGTGGACGCCGAGACCTACAACATCGACATCGCCAGCCTCGAGGCGGCGATCGCCATGATCAAGAAGGAAGGCCTGCTGAAGCCGAAGGCGATCATTCCCGTCGATCTGTTCGGGCTCTCCGCCGACTACGAGGCGATCATGGCGATTGCCAAGCGCGAAGGGCTGCTGGTGATCGAGGATGCGGCGCAGTCGATCGGCGGTTCGGCCGACGGCACAATGTGCGGCGCCTTCGGCCATGTCGGCTCGACCAGCTTTTATCCGGCCAAGCCGCTGGGCTGCTACGGCGATGGCGGCGCGATGTTCACCAATGACGACGCGCTGGCCGACCAGCTGCGCTCGTTTGCGTTCCACGGTAAGGGCGAGACGCAGTATGACAATGTCCGCGTCGGCATCAATTCACGCCTCGACACGATCCAGGCGGCGATCCTGATCGAGAAACTCGCCATCCTCGAAGACGAGATGGTCGCCCGCCAGGTGGTGGCCAAGCGCTACGCCGAAGGTCTCGGCGACATCGTCAAGGCGTCACGCAATCTGGGCGGTGGCCGCTCGGCCTGGGCGCAATACGCCATCGAGACGCCGAAGCGCGACGGGTTGAGGGCGCATCTCGGCGAAAAGGGCATCCCTTCGGTGATCTATTATGTGAAGCCGCTGCACGAGCAGGTCGCCTATCGCGACTATCCACGCACGCCGACCGGGCTTGCGGTTTCGGAGGAACTGCCGAAGCGCATCCTGTGCCTGCCGATGCATCCCTATCTCAGCGAAGCCGACCAGGACCGCATCATCGAGACGATCCGCAACTACATTGGCTCGAACTCGGCGCATGTAGCGGCGGCGTAAGTTACGCCGCGTCCGCCGCCTTCCCGCTCGCAATAAAATGCGGGTTGGCGAAATCCTCGTCGTCGCTCTGTTTGCGCTTGCCATAGGTGAGCGGCTCGCCGTCCAGCGTGCGCGTCATGCCGCCGGCGGCGCGCAGTACGGCGTCGCCGGCCGCCGTGTCCCATTCCATGGTGCGGCCGAAGCGCGGATAGATGTCGGCTTCGGCTGCGGCGAGCAGGCAGAATTTCAGCGATGAGCCGACCGAGACGATCTCGGCGGCGCCGAGATCCTTGATGAAGGCTTCGGTCTCCGGCGTGTTGTGCGAGCGGCTGGCAACGACCGCCAGCGGCGTGACCGCCCTCCTAACCGAAATCCGCCGGCGGCCGACGATACGGAAGTCGCCATCGACCTCGATTGCTTCGGCCCAGCCCGGCCGTCCAGAGAAGAACCGCCCGCTGCACGGTGCGAAGACGACGCCGATCTCCGGCGCGCCGTGCCGGACAAGCGCGATGTTGACGGTGAAATCGGTCCGGCGGTTGACGAATTCCTTCGTTCCATCGAGCGGATCGATCAGGAAGAAGGCGCCATCCAGATCGGGCGGCACAATGCCTTCGGCGACCTCTTCCTCGGCCACGCAGGGAATATCGGGATAGGCCGCACGCAGGCCGGCGAGGATGATCGTCTCGCTCTCGCGGTCGGCTTCCGTGACCGGCGAGGAGTCCGACTTGCTGTCGACCGCGCAGCCGGCCTTGAAGACCCGCATCACCTCGCGTCCGGCTTCGAGCGCCAGGCGCTCGAACACGTCGAGCATCACTTCGTCGTCAGATGCCGCCGCCGCTGTCATATTGGTCTTCGGCAATGTCGCGCTCATTCAGCCAGTGTTCCAGAGCCTCTACCATCTCCTCGGCCGTCTTGCCGAGTGTCTTGAGATGGATTTCGGGATTTTCGGGAGCTTCATACGGGGAATCGACGCCGGTGAAGTTCTTGATCTCGCCATTCAGCGCCCGTGCGTAAAGGCCTTTCGGGTCGCGTCGGGCGCATTCCTCGAACGGCGTATCGACGAACACTTCAACGAACTCGCCGTCGGCCATCAACTCCCTGGCCATGCGCCGCTCGGCGCTGAAGGGCGAAATGAAGGAGACGATGACGATCAGCCCGGCATCGGCCATCAGCTTTGCCACTTCCGCGACACGGCGGATGTTTTCGACCCGATCGGCGTCGGTGAAGCCGAGATCGCGGTTGAGGCCGTGGCGGACATTGTCGCCGTCGAGAATGTAGGTGTGACGCCCCGAAGCGAACAGCTTCTTCTCAAGCAGATTGGCGATGGTCGACTTGCCCGAGCCGGAAAGACCGGTGAACCAGAATACGGCGGGGCGCTGGCTCTTGAGGTCGGAGCGGCCGCGCTTGCCGACATCGAGCGACTGCCAATGGATGTTTTCGGCGCGGCGCAAGGAATGCAGGATCATGCCGGCGCCGACCGTGGCATTGGTGATGCGGTCGATCAGGATGAAGGCGCCGGTATCGCGGTTGTCGGCGAAGGTATCGAAGGCGATCGGCGCCCGGGTCGAGATATTGCAGATGCCGACTTCGTTCATCTCGAGCGACTTCGCCGCCTCGCGAGCGAAGTCGTTGACGTTGACGCGGTATTTCAGGTCGGTGACGGTGGCGCTGGTCTGGTCGGTCTCGGTGCGCAGTATATAGGAGCGTCCCGGCAGCAGCGCTGCCTCGTCGAACCAGACGATGTTGGCGGCGAACTGGTCGGCGACCTGCGGCCGTGCCGCCGGCGACACCAGCATGTTGCCTCTGGAGACCTCGACCTCGTCATCGAGCACAAGGGTGATGGCCTGGCCGGCCACCGCCTGGGCAAGATCGCCGCCTTGCGCGACGATGCGCTTGACCCGCGAGGCCTTGCCGGATTTGGCGACCACCACCTCGTCGCCCTGCGCGACGGAGCCGGACGCGATGGTGCCGGCAAAGCCGCGGAAGTCGAGATTGGGCCGGTTGACATACTGCACCGGAAACCGGAACGGCAGTTCGACCGCGGCCTCGTCGACCGATATGGTTTCGAGATGCTCGATCAGCGACGGGCCGGAATACCACGCCGTCTTGCCGGAGCGGCTGGTGACATTGTCGCCATAGCGGGCCGACATCGGGATCGGCACGATCGTCAGGAAGCCGAGCTCGTGCGAGAACTGCCGGTAATCCTCGACGATACGGTCGAACACCGCCTGGTCGAAATCGACGAGGTCGATCTTGTTGACGGCAAGCACGATATGGCGGATGCCGAGCAGCGAAGCGATGATCGAGTGGCGCCGGGTCTGGCGCAGCACACCCTGGCGCGCATCGATCAGCACGATGGCGAGATCGGCAGTCGATGCGCCGGTCGCCATGTTGCGGGTGTACTGTTCATGGCCGGGGGTGTCGGCGACGATGAACTTGCGCTTGGGCGTGGCGAAGAAGCGGTAGGCGACGTCGATGGTGATGCCTTGCTCGCGCTCGGCCTCGAGGCCGTCGACCAGAAGCGCGAAGTCGATGTCGTCGCCAGTGGTGCCGTGCTTGCGGGAATCGCGCTCGAGTGCGGCGAGCTGGTCCTCGAAGATCTGCTTTGTGTCGGACAGAAGACGGCCGATCAGCGTCGACTTGCCGTCGTCGACCGAGCCGCAGGTGAGGAAGCGCAGCAGCGACTTCTTCTCCTGCGCCGCCATGTATTCGCGCACGCCGTCGGTGGGAGCGAGGCTCTTGGCCAGGATATGGCGCATGCTCAGAAATATCCCTCGCGCTTCTTCTTTTCCATCGAGCCGGCTTCATCGCGGTCGATGAGGCGGCCCTGGCGCTCGGAGGTGCGCGCCGTCAGCATCTCGCCGACGATGGCTTCGAGCGTGTCGGCGTCGGATTCGATGGCGCCGGTCAGCGGATAACAGCCGAGCGTGCGGAAACGCACCAGACGGTTCTCCATCGTCTCACCGGGGCGCAATTGCATGCGATCGTCATCCTTCATGATCAGCATGCCGTCGCGTTCGACCACCGGCCGCTCCTTGGCGAAATAGAGCGGCACGATCGGGATGTTTTCCTGCAGAATGTACTGCCAGATATCGAGCTCGGTCCAGTTCGACAGCGGAAACACGCGGATCGATTCGCCCGGCGCGATGCGGGTGTTGAAGATCTTCCACATCTCGGGCCGCTGGTTCTTCGGGTCCCAGACATGCTGGGCGTTGCGGAAGGAAAAGATGCGCTCCTTGGCGCGCGACTTCTCCTCGTCGCGCCGAGCCCCGCCGAAGGCAGCGTCAAAGCCGTATTTGTCGAGCGCCTGGCGCAACGCCACCGTCTTCATGACATGGGTGTGGGTGTTCGAGCCATGGTCAAAGGGGTTGATACCGTCGCGCACGCCGTCTTCATTGACGTGGACCAGCAGGTCGAAGCCGAGCTTCTGCGCCATCTGGTCGCGAAAGGCGATCATCTCGCGGAACTTCCAGGTGGTGTCGACATGCAGGAAGGGGAAAGGCGGCTTGGCCGGATAGAAGGCCTTCATCGCCAGATGCATCAGCACGGAGGAATCCTTGCCGACGGAATAGAGCATCACCGGCTTGGAGAAGGAGGCGGCAACCTCACGGAAGATGTGGATGGACTCGGCCTCGAGCCGCTGCAGGTGCGTAAGCGCGATGTTCATGGACTGTGAGCGTTCTCTCGTGCAATCCAGACCTTGCATCAGATGGATCGGGCGTCCTTTTCAGCCGCCCGGTTCAAGCTTCACTGCTGGACACTATCGGTTCGTGCCGGCGTTCTAGCAGATCGCCACCTGATATAACAACGCTGGAAAGGCCGGCGGCCACACCCGATCGGCAACGAATTTTCCATGAAAAGCCTAGAATCCGAAAATTCCTGCCCGACGGAGCGATAGCATTCAAAGGCCGGGAAAAATCTTGCCTGGACCGAAAGAAACGCCGGCCCGACCTCGTCGCACTTTCGAAAACCGCACCCAGCCGCTATACCGGCTCCTGAACCTGCGCCGGGCGGCATGCCGCAAATGCCGCCGCCAAACATTGTCCGTCGCCAAGCGACCCAGCGCATTGTGAACCAGAGCATTGACCCCGATCTCCGCCATCAAGCAGCACGTTTCGCCGTCACGGATCAACGTCACCTTCTCCATTTTGTGCTTCTTTTTCCCGCCGGTACTGGGATCGGCGGTCAGCTTTTTGTTCAATGGCGGCGGCCTGTGGTCGGTGCTTCTGCTTGCGCTGAAAAGACGGCGTTTCAACATCGACCGGCCGATGACCGCGATGACGGTGGCCATCTATGCCTATTGCGCAGCCAGCGTGTTCGCCTCCATCGTCAACAATTCGATCGCCAGGGATGCGCCGCATCTGGCAGGGCTGATCACCTTCCTGTTTTTCCCTGTCTCATACGCGACCTGGAGCATTACCGAGAAAACCACGCTGACGCGCATCGTCGTGCTGGCGAGCGCCGCCGCCTGTTTTGGCGCCCTGCTGCTGGCGGTCGTGCAATATCACGGGCTGGGCATACGGGCCGAAGGCGGCGCCGGCAATCCGATCGTGTTCGCGACCGTCGCCTGCCTCAGCATGATGATGTGCCTGGCAGGCGCCTTATCTGGTGTCGAAAAGAACAGGGCGTTGCTGGCCTGCGCGACACTGGCCGGCGCGGTCGCCATTGTCTATTCGGGATCGCGGATCATCTGGCTGGCGATGCTGGTGGCCGGCATCGCGATCCTGCTGATCAACCGTCGCAAGCTCAACAACAGAAACGCTATTCGGCTTTTGCTGATTGCGGGGGCGACCGGCATCGTCATCGCTGTCATCGGTCTCCCCATCATTTCCGAGCGCGCGGCCTTCCTGTTCAGCGACTGGGATGCGCTCGCCACGAAGGGCGACCACACGACCGCGCTCGGCTTGCGCGCCGCACTTTGGCAGATTGGGCTGAGCGCCTTCCACGACATGCCGATTTTCGGTCACGGCATTGCTGCAAGCCGTGAGCTGATAAAGGATGGATTCCACAATCAGTTCCACATGCCGTCCACGGGCTTCAGCCATTTTCACAATGGCTTCCTGACTGCATTGGTGGAGGCCGGGCTGCTTGGAGCCGTAACGCTCGCGGCTGTGTTCTTCGTTGCCGCGAGAAACGCGGCCATCGTGCTGCGCACCAGCACGGACGCGATCGAGCGGTTCGGCGCCACGATGATTGTCGTCACTGCGATCACCTACCTCATCGGCGGCCTGACCGGCATCCTGGTCGGCCACGACATCCTCGATGCCACACTGATGGTGTTCCTGGTGTCCGGGACATATCTTGCATCGGGCCGGCAACAAATGCTGCCGGAACAACAGGCCCCGGCGCCCCAGGCAAGCCGGCCGTGAAAGTGCTGGTCACAGGCGCGACGGGTTTCATCGGCAGGCAGGTCGTCAACCAGCTGCGCGAAGCCGGGTTCGGGGTGCGCATGGCATCGCGCCACCCGAAACGGCTCGATCCCGTGAGCGATGCGGTTTTGTTGCCGGACTTCGACGCACCGGCTCAGGCATACCAGGCGCTGATGCGAGATATCACCCATGTCGTCCACTGTGCGGCGCTCAACAATGACCGCAAGGCGAGCGAAGCCGACTTCATGGCAGCCAACGCGACACTGACCGCGCAGCTGGCGCGCGCGGCCGCCTCGCGGACAAGCGGGCGCTTCATCTATCTGTCGTCGATCCGGGCAGTAGCCGGTCCCGGTTTCAGCGGAACGATCAGCGAGGCGACGCTCCCTGCCCCGCAATGCGCCTACGGGCGCTCGAAACGCGAAGGCGAGATCAAGACACTGGAAGCCTATGCGTCCAGGCCCTCCGATGCCACGGCGCTGCGCCTGCCGCCGGTCTATGGCGAAGGCATGAAGGGAAACCTGCGTGGAATGATGCGGGCTGCCGCCATTGCCTTACCATTGCCCTCAGGCGCTTTCACCGCAGTTCGTTCGCTGATATCGCGCGACGCGGTGGCTGGCGCCGTGGCGCATCTTTTGACTCGTCCCACGCCACCGCGCCCGACCTATGTCCTGGGCGATGCTTCCCCCGTTGCGATGTTCGAAATCTTGACTGCATTCAGGCACGGATACGACGTTCCGACCCGGCTCGTTCCTGTACCGGCCTGGCCATTCAGGCTGTTCGCCACACTGCTTGGCAGAAAAGCAGCGTACGACGCTTCCATGGCGACACAGATTTGCGACCCGTCACTGCTGATCTCGGAAGGCTGGATGCCGGAAACCGACACGCTCGGCCGGATTGAGGAACTTGCACGACAGGCCCGTCAGGTCCGGTAGATTGTGCCAAGCAGGATTTTGACGTCGAGTCCGATCGAGGCTCCCCTGAGATATTCGGCATCCGTTTCGGCGCAGAGTTTCGGATCCGACATGTCGATGCCTTTCATCTGTGCCAGCCCGGTAATGCCCGGAAGTGCGGCAAGCACCCCCAATTGCCTGCGGCGTTCGATCAATTCGGTTTGCGTGGGCAGGCATGGACGCGGCCCAACCAGGCTCATCTCGCCCTTGAGCACGTTCCAGAGCTGCGGCAGCTCGTCGATCTTGAATTTCCGCAGCACCTTGCCGACGGCAGTGACGGAAATTGCCGGCGCCTGATGCGAGGGCAGAGACGGCGTTCCCACAACCATCGTGCGCAGCTTGTGGCAGGCAAACGGCACCCCGTGCTGGCCGACACGGGTTTGAGAGAAGAGTGCCGGTCCAAGCGACGTCGTCCTGATTGCCAGCATGGCAAGCAGGACGAAAGGCGAGGCCAGTGGCAGCAGCAGCGCCGCCACCGCCAGGTCGAAAGCTCGCTTGGGTTCCCTCATGGCCGTGTCTGCATGCTCTAGATCCGCCGCCAGATGAACGCCAGATAGAGCCCAAGCGTCCCAGCCAGCGTCTGCCGGTAGACGCCGCTTTTCCTGAGAAGGCGCAGGCGTCGCAGGATACCGCCCTTTCGCGCCCTGATGAACAGGCCGAGACACGCGGCGGCATCCCTCGAGAGGATGTCGCGATTGACCGCCAGGCCACTCAGATTGTGATCGGTCCAGACGGCGAACTCGCCCCTGAACAGGCGCCCCAGCCGCGACAGCCTCGCCTTCCAGGACACGTTGGCGCCGACCAGATTTGCCTCATGCTGGCGGTAGCGCACCAGCGGTCGCGGGTCATAACGGACAATGCCGCCGGCAGCCGTGACGATCAGGTAGGTCCACCAGTCATGGCTGACGAACTCGGTCCTTGCCGATGCCTTTGCCAGCAACTTTCGCGCGGCGCGGTTGATCATCATCGTGTTGCCGCCGGCAATGCTTTGCACCAGCGCATTGCGAAATGCGGGTGGATGCTGGAACAGCGGCGAATACCCTTGCGCCGCTCCGGTTTCGGACATGGTCGCGGTCCTGGAGCAAAACAGCAGCGGCGTTGCGGCATCGTGCCCTTGCATCCAGGCAATAGCGCTCTCCAACCTATCCGGCTCCCAGATGTCATCCTGGTCGCAGAAGGCGTAGTAGTCGGCCTCGATGCGCGGATCGATGATCATCGCGCGGAAATTGGCGGCAAAGCCCTGGCGAGGACCATTCGACAGGGTCAACCGGCCCTTGGACCAGCGGCTCTGCCAGGCGCCGATAATGGCCGAAGTGCCGTCTGTCGAACCGTCGTCGGAAACCCAGAGGTCGACAACAGGATGCGATTGCGCAGCCAGCGACGCGAGCTGCTCGTCAAGGAAAGCCGCGCCATCTTTCGTGCCCAGCAGCACGGCCACGCGCTGATCTTGTCTGCTCACTGGTTCAGAATCATCTGCAAGCGCCTGGGAACGGCCATCGGATTGGTTTCAATAGCCAATCCCGGTCGATCAGGACAGCATGTTTGTTTTTACGCAATTCCTCAGGGAAAGCGCTACGCGATTTCCCGGGAAACCGCTTCACACTTTTCCGGGAATTGCTCTAACCCGCTGCCCGACTGTTTTCGCAATGGTTTCGCGGCGCGCGTCGGCTTGAGGCTCTTCCGCCTGATGAAGCCCGGCCATGACGGCGAGCGCGGCGGCCTTGTCCTGGTCGCGCATGGCCGCCTGCAGCGACGTCAGCGCCGCCTGGACCTTGGGCCATCCCACGACATCGGTCCTGAGGCCGAAGATCTTGGGGATATCCAGCGCGACGATCTCCTCATTGCCGCCATGCAGCACCTCGTGAAGCTTCTCGCCCGGCCTGATCCCGGTGAAACGGATCGGAATGTCGGTGTAGGGGCTTTTGCCGGCCATGCGGATCATGGTTTCGGCGACTTCGAGGATCGGCACCGGCTTGCCCATGTCGAGCATATAGATGGCGTAATCGTCCTTGCCCTGGCGCCGCTCGGCATCGGCTGCCGACATGATGACGAGGTCGACGGCTTCGGCCACCGTCATGAAGTAGCGGGTCATGCGGCGATCGGTGATGGTGACCGGACCGCCGGCCTCGATCTGCGCCTGGAAGATGGTGGCGACCGAACCGTTGGAGCCGAAGACATTGCCGAACCGCACGGCGATGAACTTGGTGCCGGAGCGACGGCCATTGGGTTCGGTGGCGTGCGTTTCGTGCAGCGAAGAGACGATCTGCTCGGCGGCGCGTTTCGTCATGCCGAGCACCGAAGTCGGATCGACCGCCTTATCGCTGGAAATCAGCAGGAACTGCGGCACCCCGCATTTGGCGGCAACCTCGGCGCAGACGAGAGTACCCAAAATGTTGGTCTGGATCGCCGATTCCCAGTTTTCCTCGAGCAGCGGCACATGTTTGAGCGCGGCGGCGTGGAAGATGATGTCGGGCTTGAAGTCGGTGACGGCGCGGGTGATCTGGCGCCGGTCGGTGACATCGACGATGCGGCTCTTGAGCCGGGCATGATCCTTTTCGTCAACCTGCTGGTCGAGCTGGAAAATCCCGAACTCCGAGATGTCGGCAACCAGAACCGCCTCGGCGCCGAGTTCCAGCGTCCGCTTGACCAGGATGCGGCCGATGGAGCCGGCGCCGCCGGTCACCAGGACGCGCTTGCCGCTGACGAAGCCGCCAATGCGCTCAACGTCCGACGGGACCGTGGAGCGGCGCAGGATCGTTTCCATCTCGACAGCGTCGAGAACCAGCTTTCCGCCCTGCCCGAGCTCCGAGACACCGGAGAACTGGACGACGGCGATGCCGCTGTGACGGGCGACACGGACCAGCTCCGAGTATTCCTCGATCTCGCGCTCGGTGCCATTGCCGAAAATCAGCATGTCGAGGCTTTTGGTGCCTCTTGCATATTCTTCGAGGACCTCGACCAGGCGGGGCCGCACGGCCACCACCGGAACGCCCTGTATCTGCGTGCCCAACGGCGCGCCGTTCTCGATGGCCATGATGCCGGCGATGGAATACTCGGCCGGCTGGGCCGTGCGCGTAAACCGGATGATGACGTCTGCTTCGCCGAGCCTGCCGACGAACAGCGCCTGCTTGATCGTTAGATTGTTTGCGTTGCGGCTCAGGATTCGCCAGCTCGCCCCGTCGCGCAGGAACCGGTAGTAAAGCCGGGGCGCCGATATGATGGTGAAGGAGACGAGGAAAAAGACGATGAACTGGCGCTCGTTGAGGCCGGTCACCGGCTGAAACGATCGAATCGCCAGCGAGACGACATAGAGCGTGACGGTCAGGATCGCGCAGCTCTTTAGGATGTTGAAGAAGTCCGGCGTCGAGGCGAAGCGCCACACGGTGTTGTAGAGGCCGCAATAGCGGAACAGCATATGGCTGAGAAGAACAATACTTGCCCAGCACGCCAAGCCGGCCGTGGAAAGCGCGTCGAATGAAAGTCTCGACTGCGAAAGCCCGAGACTCAGCGCCACCGCGACCAGGACCATGACCAGGTCCTGGATCATTATAATGGCGCGCCGCATCTTCGGCCGAAGTCCGGACACGGCTTCTACATAGGATGTCATTGGGTAGTACTGAACTCCAGGCGCAAGGATATGGATACTAACGTGGTGCGAGAGTGACGGAAACCCGTCACCGATCACCAGTTTAGAGTGCCAATCCCCAGCCCCCGCTGCTTTGTATCGCATAGCGTGGAGTTGCGGTTATCGCCACTAATTTTTTTGGCGGACCCTTTGGTTAAGGGATTGAAAATAATTGAACGAACGAGGTTTTCGCCAAGTATGGCAAAATATCGAGCCGCTGGGGTAAACGGCGCGCCTTGAGCCTCTGCCGGGATTGTAGCCAAGTGCCAGGATGCGCCTCTGCTCATAATCAGAGGCATGAACTTACGATTCGCGCAGTGCGCCGATTGCGATATCGAGGTAAGGGGCGTCGACCTGTCGCAAGCGATTCGTGGTCCATCGCGACTTCATTGCGACGCAATGCGTTGCCAAATGCGTGCCGCGGTGGCTATGAAGGGCGCCTTTGGCCGGTCCAACGGCCATGGGACGTGAATCACAACAACAAAAGACTGCGACACTAGGAACGATGATTGCGGCACTAAACGGCGCTGTCGACGATATCAGCAAGGCCATGAAGCTGCACCGGGTCTGGATTGCGCTTGCTCACGAAGACATCGGCGATCAGCATAGGCGCACGACGCTCGGCCCGCTTTGGCTGCTGGTCAACTACGTAGCGTTCGTCGGCACGTTCGTATTCGTGTTCCAGCCCGCCGGCAACGATGCTGCGGGCTATGCTGCCTATGTCGCCATCGGCCTTCTGGTGTGGTTCTACCTGATGGAGGTCATCAGCTTGAGCGTATCGCTCTTCAAACGCGAAGAGAGCTTCATAGAAGGTACCACGCTGCCGTTGTTTGTGTATGTGATGCGATTGGCGCTGCAATCAATTATCCGCGCGGGCTATGCGATCGTGGGTTGCGTTGTCATTCTGTTCCTGAGCGGGTCCGGGCTCAATGCTGGTTGGCTGTGGTCGCTCGCGGGACTGCTCATGATCCTGATTGCCACCCCAGCCGTTATCACGGTCTTCGCTTTTCTTGGCGCTTTCTTCCCGGACAGTGAGTTCATCGTCGGCAACATGATGCGGGTTGGCATGTTTTTTACGCCCGTTTTCTGGGTGTATGATGGGCAAGACGGCATTCAAAAATATGCCTATCACTGGAACCCGTTCACCTATTTTCTAGAGATCGTTCGAGTTCCGATCATCAGTGACGAATTGCCAATGCACGCTTTCGCTGTAACCGGCACCATCTCTCTGACTGTATGGGCGATTGCATTGCTGCTGCTTGGCCGGTATCGCAAGCAAGTCGTCTTCATCATCTGAGTTTTCGATGGTTTCCATAAAGTTGCACAATATTAGCTTGGTCTACAAACTGCATGAGAGGCTGACGCTTTCCGCGCCCGATCGGCGTGTGAGCGGGCCAGGAGGCAAAATTGAAGGCTCAGGCAGAAAGCAGTATGTGCAAGCTCTCGACGGCGTCAGTTTCGAGCTCAAGGCGGGCGACCGATTGGGCCTAGTTGGCCCAAACGGTGCCGGCAAGACAACACTTCTCAAGGTGCTTTACGGTATCTACGAGCCGTCGGCAGGAAGCATAGAGATTGAAGGCAAGGTCGACGCCTTGTTCAACATCAACATAGGCTTTCGCCGCGAGGCCACTGGGCGCCGGAACATCGTCTTGCGCGGATTGATCAACGGCTGGACGGAAGCCGAGATCGAAGAAAAAATGGAGGGCATCATTGCCTTCAGCGAACTCGGCGACTTCATTGACCTGCCGTTCAAGGCATACAGCCAGGGCATGGCCGCGCGGCTTGCGTTTTCAATGGCAACGTCGCTAGACCCGGAAATCCTTCTGATGGATGAATGGATCGGAGCGGGCGACGCCTCTTTTCAGGACAAGGCCAAAAGGCGTATGGACGAACTCGCGGAAAAGGCAGGCATCATCGTTCTGGCAAGCCATAATGAGAGCCTGATCGAAAGCGTGTGCACAAAAAAACTGACGCTCAAAAGTGGCCGGGTGGAATCGCTTACGACGAAGTCGGTCAAAACCTCACAAGTTGGAAAAACTGCTTTGTCGCGACCAAGATAAATTCTTGACGACAGGCTTCATCGCATCAAAAATCGCTGCCCCGCTAGCGCACCATGCCATGAAATTCGGTTAGCCACGTGTGAAGCTACTCTGGTTCTGCCATCCATTTTCGATACCCAAGCTCAAGACCTGACAGAAGAACATCGCCCAAAAGAGTGACAACCCGATGTGCAATTGCAACGGCAGTGGAGGTGGCCGCTGGTATGCCGATCGTCGTAAGGCCTGCGATGAAGACCGCCTCTCTAACACCCAATCCACCTGGCGCCCCTGGCACAACAAAACCAAGCAGCCAGCCAGCGGCTGACACGCCGATCACCATCTTCCACTCCATCGTGGGTCCGTACAGTACATGGACAAGGACGATGACGATTAAACCATTAGCAAGAAAAAAAAGAACATAAGAGGCGATACTTAGCGCCGCCATCGAAAAGGTGACGTGTCTGCGGCTCTGCTTGAAATATCGACCAGCAACAATAGGGGCCAGCACAAAAGCTGCTAGTCCACCTACAAGATAGGCTGCGGAGGCTAGATAACGATTTATTCCGTAATCCTCACCTGCCTGAAGCACAAAAGAGAATGAGAAAAGGAGTGCCACGCTTCCGGCAGCCAAGACCATCAAAACAATCTCCATCATCTGTGCGTAAGACAACGCTTCCTTTGAAGCACCCAATCGAGACGCCACGACAAAGCGGCCAACAAGGTGAACCACATTGGTTGGCAGATACTTATAGACTTGGGTACGCGCGAAAATACGCAGGGCAAGAAATGGAGCGATTGCCTTCTCTCCGACTGAGGCCAAGAGGGTGAACCAGGCCAGTCCAACAAGCTGTAGAACGAGCGCATAAAAAATCGCACCGGCCAAAACAACGGGGATGAACTGGGGTATCTGCAACATTTCGTAGAGCTGATCAGCGTACCCGTAGACGGAGCGCACAACAAAGAACATTGCGGCCACAGCAATGACAACACCGCCAGTACGAAGGATCTTAGCGCTTTGCATGAGCGTCGAACGGCTTCACAACCGATCTGCCGTCCGAATTCGTGACCTCAGCGATAATGTTCGGGTTGCGATCGTCGCCGCGAGTCGCAACGATCAACTCAGCCACCATGCCGAACAGAGTGAATTGCACTCCCACGATCATCAGGAGCGTCGAAACAAGCAGCAACGGGCGGCCGCCGATTGCTTCGCCGCCAAACCACCGTGCGCAGAGAAACAAGAAAATCATAAACCCGATCGCGAAGACGGCCATGCCGAGACCACCAAAAAGATGGCCGGGACGTGAATTGAACTTAGTGATGGTCACAACCGTCAGCAGATCCAAGAAGCCCTTCAGAAGGCGACCAATTCCGTATTTGGATTTTCCGAAGCGGCGAGGATGATGCTGGACGACGATCTCACTGACCTTGAAACCGGTCGCATGAGCTAGGGCTGGGATGAAGCGATGCAGCTCACCGTAGAGGCGAATGTTATTGAAAACCTCTCGGCGGTACGCTTTGAAACCGCAATTGAAATCGTGCAAGTCGACGCCGGAGACTTTCGCTGTCGCTCGATTGAAAAGCTTTGACGGCAGCGTCTTGCCGAGCGGATCATGGCGCACCTGCTTCCACCCCGAAACGACATCGGAACCAGCGCGGATTTCGTCCAGAAAACGTGAAATTTCCTTCGGGTCGTCTTGAAGGTCTCCGTCCATCGTGACGATGACGTTACCCAGGGCACTTGAAATGCCGGCCTGGAGCGCCGCTGCTTTGCCAAAGTTCCGCCGAAGGCGGATACCCTTTGCATGAGGATGGGCCTCAGTGGCGCTCAGAATCTCCTTCCAGGTATTGTCCCGACTCCCATCGTCTACAAAGATGATCTCTTTGAGCGAGGCTTCCGCCGCATCGATCTGCTCAAAGGCCGCCTCGATCTGGACAATGAGCTCCCGAACAGTGTCTTGCTCGTCCTTTACGGGCACCACTATCGATACAGTCTGCACGTCAGGCCCTCAATGTCAGAAGGGAGGTCTGGCTGGGGAATGGCAATGCCGGCGCCAATCCGCGCATCACCCGTTCCTGCAGGCCGCAGGAGTTGATGGCCTCGCGATATTCGAGCCTGTTGCTATTGTCGAACAGAATCATACCACCTGGCGACAGACGGCTGACCGACTTCGCCAGACAAGAGACCCTGGCTCGGCCATCGATCACAATAAGATCGAAGGTGCCTTCGACTTGATCAATCGATGACACGTAGTGATCGAACGAGCTTTCCGTATAGCCCTTGCGATTGGACCTGGCCTTGGTGGAAGTGGAAGTGGCTGTTGGTTCCACAACCCGAACGGCTATGTTCGGATAGGCGCCAAACATACTGCCCATGGTTCGCGCGAACGGAGCGTCATGCTCGACAGAATTAATTGAGGCGCTTCGTTTCGCCAGCCAAACGGTACTAGCGCCCGCACCAAATTCATAGACCCGGGCGCTGCGATTGCGTGAGGCCAGGAAAATGTCCACGGCATCAATCGCGGAGAACGTCCACCATGGCATGTCAAGTCGAACCAGGTCGGCGCTGTCGTAAATGCCAAATAGACTTCTGATCCAGAGTAAGCCGCGAATGTTCGATCGCTCCAAGCTTGCAAGTAGCCCACAGCAATCAGCAATCTTTCTCGCGAATCTTACAGCGCTTACGTAGGTATTTTTCAAAACTGAAGTCCGACTTCAATTGGTGTCTGCAATTTCGTCCATCCGGACGGCGTGACTAAACCTGCATATATCGATCGAAGGGCGGGCGGGCCAGACAGAAGTTGGAGATCGATGTACCCACTCCAGCCGTAGTCGTCACGTGGCCGTCCAAGGGCCTTTGCCACGTCCGGCCGGTGCATTCCTCCAAGTCCCAGCCCTACAACCGTTCCCTTGTCATCGAGGAAGGCAACGCAGCGGTAGGTGGAAAGGAGATCGCTGCCCAGTAATGGAGGCCGTTTGTCCGACTTGTCTGCGACCCAACCGGAGACGCGTGCCCACTGCGGATCTTGTGTTTTGGACACGGCATCTACAAAGCCCGTAATATTGTCCGGCTGGCTGGAGATAGCCATCTGCGTTCCCAGCGAGGGACAGCCAAAATCTCTTCCGTCGAATGGGACATGATTGAACTTCTTCAAATAGTCCTCAAGCGCATAGTACTGATCCGGCACTGGTGTAACGTACTGCATGAGGTCGGGGTCTCTGACACCGAGAGACAACGCCAACGTTGCGATGTCTTTTCCTTCAGCCCTTGCAAGAGCCTCCGCCAGCCGCGGCGTGCCATTCACCAGAATTATTGCGGCTGCGGTAGCAAATATCGCGATCGAGAAACGACGACCAAAAGCAGTATGCCGGAAGAGGCAAAGGCCTGCTCCAAACAATCCTACCCAGAAAAGTTCTGGAATGGTCGCATATCTGCTCGCCAGGGCTGCCGCGTCTCCCCACAAATTTGATCTACCAATTGCCGCCAGCCCACTCGTCATGGCCGCATACGCCATAACCGCAACCCAAAAGGCTGATCGAAAGCTGCTCTCGTCAGGCCGCAGAATGCGAAATCCCGCAATCAGGAAGGCTGCCACAATTGCGATTGCGCCAAGCGGAATTGCCGCGGATCCGGAAGTTACGATGCCACCACCGATGAACGTAAGGCAGAACAGAACAATCTGTACTGGATTGAAATTGCGTGAACCGTGTTGCGCGGGGACGTGCTGAAGCACCGCGATCATAATCACGTAGGCTACGCCTATCACGAAAATCGCGATACCAAGCCGCCTCGTTTTGTCTGAGCAAAATCCTTGGATGCCGATCGCGCACAATGCAGTGAGGCCAGTGCTGTAGAATTGCGCAGCAATGGCAGCCAAAGCTATCGCAACGACATAGCCATATGAATTATCGTGCTCGGCTGATTGCCAAAAAGCCAATGCAGCCAGGACCGTGAAGAGATTCGCGCCAATCCAGGCTACTCCGCTCATACCAAGAAAGAAGTTGTGTGCAGCGAGTGGACTGAAGACGAAAAGCGATACGGCTATCCCGATGACAAATGCTTCACACTTGGATTTCGTAGAGAGTGAGAGTGCATACGAAAGAGCGACAGCGATAAGAAGCGAGAAGACGGCGGTAATGGCTGAGAGGCCGAAATTGTCCCCGCTGGAGAGATGGAAATTCAGGAGATAGAAGAGCTTTGCGCCAGCAACGATATGCTCGTTCGATTTTGCATAGAGGTCCGATGCCGGTGGGAGCCCGTCCAGCGATCTGATCATCGGGGAGAAAATGTCCCAATAGTCATTGTCAGGAACCCCTCTCGCCTGCGCCGTCAGGATGAGCGCAACCAGGAAGAGCGCGATCGGCCCAAAGGAAGCAACCAGGAAAACGGGAACTGAGCGGCTGATAGAACCTGTACGAACGTCGGTCGACATCAATTCAATACCGTTGATCCTGAGATTACTGCATCTTGCCTTGTGGTAGTTGGCACCTCGCACAACACGCTGAGTTGCGCAACCACGAAGTCGACGCCTGGCCGGCGGAGCAACAGATGGGCCCGATGCGAAGCCCTACAAGCCGGCGCGGCCGAAACGCATCGATATTCACCCCATGCTGAGGTGCAGGAACGCCGATCGAATATATCGTAGCGGGGCAGTTACTTTCCACGATGTTGACTGCAGCAGGGCATCGTTCCTTGCTGTGAGGTACTGAATCTGCTGCTTGGCAGCATTGAGTTGTTTTGCGGCGTCGAAGTCGCACTTATCGTCTCGGCTTATGCGACTTTCACGCAACTCGCGCTCTGTCTCCTTGAGCAGATCGATGTCGGGTTTCTGCAGCGCTGGAGCGGCCTTCGAGAGGCTTATGTAGAATTCGTGCATACTTGGGCGGGGGGATTCATGCTTGTGAAAGGCCAGTTCGCCCGATTTGATGTATCCGAGTGAGCGAAGTTTCTTGATCAGATACCGGAACGACGTCGGCGTGAACTGCCATCCGTGCGCGTCGTGATAGTTGTCGCTGGCCTGTGCGCTTTCGAACATTGTCCTGGCTTCTTCGCCGCCTTGCACCAAATCGACGTCATCAAAGGTCGGCTCGATCCAGACGATCTGTTTCGCCTTGGTGCAAGTGTACGCGGCTTGGTCGAATATGATTCCGGGCGCGTGCCGTTTGCGTTGTTCTATGTACGCCTGCAGCGCCTGTCCAACAGTGGACAGAGGGCGCAATGCATCAAAGCAATAGCGTTTGTCCGGCACGGCCAGAACCAGCCGGCCATCGGGTTTCAGAAGGGTTTCACAGTCCTGGATAAACCGAACGATATCGGTCACGTGCTCGATGACATGCGAAGCGAAAATGAAATCGTACCGTTCCTTTTTGCCAATGACCTCAAGCAGGCTGCGTCCGTCCGAAACGTAGTCGACCTCTTCGATCTTTGATGCATTATCGCTATATTTCCTGCGCAGGGTCGCAGCATCGGCATGGTCGATCGTTTCGACGTTGAAGCCACCAGATTTTGGTAAGAGCGGGTTGTAGCTTGGACCGACCTCAAGGCCAAAGCCCCTCGAATCGAATAGTGAAAGCAGCAATTCTGTCCTGTCCATTTTTCCTCCCAATGCTAAGAGGCCGATGCCAATCAAATGTATTGATCAAACAAAGCCACGCATTTCTCTGCCTCCGGCTGATATGCATAGCATGCATATCTTCTGAAACAGGCGAGTGTTCAGCTTCTACCCTAGAAGGGGGCTACCATTGATCACAAGCCAGCCTTTGAAAATACATAAGAAACTCCATGAGCGATTCGTCATATGATTCCATCGCTGAACTGGATCCTCTTCAAGAACCCCATTTGAGTTCCAATGCCCTTCCGCCTCATGTCCGACAGAATTTCATCAATGTGGCCTTCATGACCGAGCTCCTGGAGACGAGCCTCAACATCATAGATTGAATACTGCAAGCGATATACGAGATCTCGTTTCAGAATCGGGCATCTCAGAAACTTCCGATATAGAAACCCGCCCGTGTGAATTTGGGAACGTCCCGATATTCGATTCAGTATCTCACCTTGTATCTCAATTCGCCGAGAGCCTTTGACTTCCTTCTTCTTGAAGCGAAGCGCGACCGGAATACTGGTGTTCATCGCAACCAATTCGCTTGACGTAAGATCCTTTAGGTGTGGTTTGATATCATTGGGTGAATAAATCAAATCTATTTCATTTGAACCCGGTATAATTGCTCTTGACAACCCAATTTCACCTGCATCTATAGCCCATTTTCTCGAATTAACAGGCAGATAATTTTTCCAGAACTTTATTGTTGCGGGGGAGTCCAGCACGCGGCGCGACATCGAAAAGCAGAACGATTGGATATGATAGAATATCTCCCAATTCTCGAATGCGGCGCATATGTCAGCTTTCGAGGTTGAGAGCCGCTGCATCATCTCTGTCAGACCTTCCCTGAAAAGATAGATGCTGTCGTTGAGATAGATCAGACGATCAATCTCAAAGTTCTCGCGCACGAAATGTGTTGCGTCCTGGAAACCGCCAATGTCGAATCCCGTATTATCTCGCGAGAGTATCCAACGACTTTGCGAAGAAAGCGCTGCCTTCATCGATTCGTTGAGGGCATGATTTGCAACCACAATGACATTTATTTCTGCTTCCGCAAACGCATCGAGAGCATTCCGGACGTACCATGGCAGACCATTTGGCTGCCAAATCAGAAAGATGGCAAATTTCCCATTCTCAAATCGACGACTGCCTTCAACGCTCTCCGTGATAAAGCTATTCTTCCCCGAAAAGCGACGCAGTAACGCAGAAACCACCTTTGGGTAGTGAAAGACGGCACGAGCACAATACTTGAGCGGAGTTGCGATCAACTTACCAATAAACTTTTTAATCGCCACGTTTCTACTTCCCCTTCACAATAATATTCCATGCCATTCTTGATCACCGGTGGCTCTTAGATCCAATCGCTAGTCGTCAACTACGCACGCTCCGCAGCAGCCAATTAATATATGCTGAAAGCGCTCGTAGTGGTCCGGTCACCCGCCAGCTTGTTGAGTCTCGCAATTCTCGAACGGCGAATTCGCTTCGCCTTAGCCTTTCCTCGATCGCGCTAGTGGCCTCTTGTGCTCGTGCAATCTCGTTGTCGCGGCTTTCGAGCTGTCGCACCCAATTCTCTCGGCTCAGCGCAAACTCCGCGTCGCGCTGTTCAATCTGTCGCTGCCACTCCTTGCGGCTCAGCGCAAACTCCGCTTCCGCCTGCCTTGCCGCCTGGACCGCAGTTCCGCGCTGGGCAACCGCTTGGCCAAGATGAGCGAAGGCGGATCGCACGGCCTCCCGCTCGCTATCCTGTTTGCCGGCAGCGAAAAGCGCTGCAATTGCCTTTGGATATTTCTTGCCAATTCCCAGAACGCCCAGTCCATGTCCATGCAAGAATTCGAAATGCGGCCGACCCGCCGAGACCTCGCTCCAAAGGCGAAAGACGCCGAAATCGCGCTCGTGCACATTCGTGTCGTGAAAGAGCACAATGGCGTTTTGCGTCAGTTTCGGCTGCCAGCTCTCGAAGTCACGGCGGACGGCGTCGTAGCTGTGCAGGCCGTCGATGTGCAGCAGGTCGATGCTACCGTCCTCGAAATCGTCGACGGCATCGTCGAAAGTTGACCGCATGAGGCGCGAGAAGTCAGCATATCTTGGTGCGTGGTAGGCGGCCAGATCGGAGTACACCGCTTCGTCGTAGAAGCCGGCATGCTCGTCACCCTTCCAGGTGTCGATTGCACAGCCGGTGCAAGGGAGGCTCAACAGCTCGATCGCCTGACAGGCTGCGCAATAAGAGACTCCGGTGTGCGTGCCAAGCTCGACAAACCGATTTGGCCGTAGCGCATCAAACAGCCAGAACATGAATGGAACATGCTCGATCCAGGCAGACGGAGCTACCTGGTCAGGGAACCGGAATGTCGTCGAGGTGAAGGGGATCATCGCTGCTTCACGATGCCAGACAAGCGCATGGTCTCAACAAGAGGAGGATAATCATCAACAAGGTTTTGCATCAGCCGGCGCACCACGGTCTCCGTCGATTGCCGCCAGTCCGGCGCGGTCCACCCAAGCGTATCAGCGAATTTCGCCGTCGACAGCCGTGAATTGGCGGGGCGCTTTGCCTTGGTCGGATAGTCGCTGGTCGCGATGTCGCGTATCCGCGCGTGCGGTCCACCAAGCGCCCGGCTTGTCTCCAGGATATGACGGGCAAAGCCGCTCCAGTTGGTCTCGCCGGTGCCGACGAGATGATAGATGCCGTAGCCGTCAAAGTCATCGCGCAACGTCGCCGCCGCATGCAGGATCGCGTCGGCAATATCAAGCGCCGACGTCGGATTTCCCCATTGGTCGGCGACGACAGCGATCTCGTCGCGGTCGCCGGCCAGCCGCAGCATGGTTTTCACGAAATTCTTGCCGAACGGGCTGTAGACCCAGGCCGTGCGCAGGACCAGGTGGCGCGGATTGGCAGCCGCCACCGCCAGTTCGCCGGCAAGCTTGGAAGCGCCGTAAACGCCGAGCGGCGCGGTGGCGTCGGTCTCGACATAGGCGCCGTCCTTGGTGCCGTCGAAGACGTAGTCGGTCGACAGATGGATGACGGGCACGCCGAGCCGGGCCGCCGCCTCGGCGACCTTGCCGGCGCCGACGGCGTTCACCGCGAAAGCAAGGTCTGGCTCGTCCTCGGCCCGGTCGACCGCAGTGTAGGCGGCGGCCGACACCACGATATCCGGCCGCGCGGCCGCGAGCGATTCGAACACCGTATCGGGCTGCGTGAGGTCGAGTGCCGGCCGGCCGACGGCGACGACCTCGATGCCATCGCGCCTCTGCCCGGCCTCCAGCAGGCTGGAGGCGACCTGACCGTCGCGTCCGGTGACAACCAGCCTCACGCCGCGCCCTTCCTGCCTTCAACCTGGCCATGGGACTGGACGTGCCCCAGCCGCTCGCCGGCATAGCACTGCTCGCGGATCGGTCCCCACCACCACTTGTTGTCGAGGAACCAGTCGACCGTCCTTGCCAGGCCGCTGTCGAAACTCTCCGCCGGCGCCCAGCCGAGATCCCTGCCGATCTTGGAGGCATCGATGGCATAGCGGCGGTCGTGGCCGGGCCGATCGGTGACGAAGCTGATCAAATCGCGGTAGCTCCTGCCGCCGCTGCGCGGACGCCTGATGTCGAGCAGGCCGCAGATCGTCTCGACGACGCCAAGGTTGGTACGCTCGGAATTGCCGCCGACATTGTAACTTTCGCCGGGCTGGCCCTTTGTGGCGACCAGTTCCAGAGCACGGGCGTGATCCTCGACGAACAGCCAGTCGCGCACATTGGCGCCAGCGCCGTAGACCGGCAGCGGCTTTTCGTCGAGCGCGTTGAGGATGACCAGCGGGATCAGCTTTTCGGGGAAGTGATAAGGCCCGTAATTGTTCGAACAGTTGGAGAGCACGACCGGCAGGCCGTACGTCTCGTGCCAGGCCCGCACCAGATGGTCGGATGCGGCCTTGGAGGCGGAATAGGGCGAGGATGGCGCGTAAGGCGTTTCCTCGACGAACATGCCGCCGTCGAAAGGCAGATCGCCGAACACCTCGTCGGTCGACACATGGTGGAAGCGGAAGCGGGCTTTCCTGTCGTCGCCAAGGCCACGCCAATATTCGAGCGCCGAATTCAGCACCCGGTAGGTGCCGACGATGTTGGTCTCGATGAAGGCGCCCGGTCCGTCGATCGAGCGGTCGACATGGCTTTCGGCGGCGAGGTTCATGACGACGTCGATCTCGTCGCGGTGGAGGATGTCGAGAACCGCCCGCTCGTCACAGATGTCGGCCTGCGCAAATTTGTAGTTGTGTGCATTCTCGATGGTGCGCAGCGAGGCCAGATTGCCGGCATAGGTGAGCTTGTCGAGATTGGTCACATGGTAGGCCGGATTGGCGCACAAATGCCGGCACACGGCCGAGCCGATGAAGCCGGCACCGCCTGTCACCAGAAAATTCATGGCGCTCTCCTCACATCGTCGCGCGTCATGCGAACACCTCGGCCTCAGCAAGCGCCGACGCCTTGAGGTCCTTGGCCGAGAGCTCGAAGGCGCCGGCCGGCGACGGCCAATCGATGCCGATATCAGGATCGTCGAAACGGATCGATCGATCATGCGCCGGCGAATAGGTGTCGGTGACCTTATACAGAACCTCGGTGTCCGGCACGAGCGTGACGAAACCGTGCGCGAAACCCTTCGGCACGAGGATCTGGTTGCCTTTCTCGGCCGATATCTCGAGCGCGACCCATTTTCCGAAGGTTTTCGAGCTGCGGCGGATGTCGACCGCCACGTCGAGAATGCGGCCTCTGATTACACGCAGCAGCTTGTCCTGCGCGCGTGGAGGCAGTTGATAGTGAAGCCCCCGCACGACACCTGCGGCAGCCGAATAGGAATGATTGTCCTGGACGAAACGCAGATCGATGCCGGCCTCGGCAAAGGCCTCGGCATTCCAGGTTTCGATGAAATAACCGCGCGCATCGCCGTGCCGCTTCGGCACGATTTCCAGCACGCCGTCCAAACCGAGCTGCCTGACTTCCAACACCCTATGTCTCCGTCAGCTCGGTGACACGCCGGCGCAGATAGGCGGCGTATTCGTTCTTGCCCAGGCGCGTGGCGCGCTCAAGCACCTTGTCGGCGGTCAGCCAGCCCTGCTCGAAAGCGATTTCTTCAGGACAGGCGACCTTGATCCCCTGGCGGTGCTCGATCGTGCGCACGAAGGAAGAGGCTTCATGCAGGCTGTCATGCGTGCCGGTGTCGAGCCAGGCATAGCCGCGGCCGAGCTGATGCACGTGCAATTTCCCGCGCTCGAGATAGACGTTGTTGACCGCCGTGATCTCGAGTTCGCCACGCGCCGAGGGCTTGATCGTCGACGCGATGTCGACGACCTCATTGTCGTAGAAATAGAGGCCGGTGACCGCCCAGTTGGACTTCGGCTCCCGCGGCTTCTCCTCGATCGTCAAAGCCGTGCCGCTGAGCTTGTCGAACGACACCACGCCGTAGCGCTGCGGGTCCTCGACATGGTAGGCGAACACCGACGCGCCGCTTTGGCGCTGCGCAGCAGTGCGGCAGAGCTGCGACAGGCCCTCGCCGAAATAGATGTTGTCGCCGAGAATCATCGACACATTATCCTTGCCGATGAAGTCGCGGCCGATGATGAAGGCCTCGGCAAGCCCGTTGGGCTGCGCCTGCTCGGCATAGGAGAATTCGACCCCGAATTCCGAACCGTCGCCCAGCAACTCCCGAAACACCGGCAAGTCGCGAGGTGTCGAAATGATCAAAATCTGGCGGATACCGGCGAGCATCAAGACGCTCAGCGGATAAAAAATCATCGGCTTGTCGTATATCGGCAGAATCTGCTTAGAGATCGCTAATGTAAGGGGATACAGACGCGTCCCGCTGCCTCCTGCAAGGATTATTCCCTTCAACAAGCTCTCCTTGAATTACCGGCCCCCGCCTCGAAATCAAGTTGCCCGTGCTTAGGTTTCGCGCAATGGCTTGTCAATTCAATCTCGGCCGTGGATCAGCGCCAGAATTGCTCTGCATCTGCCGCCTCGCGGCAATTTGACCGACCAGCACAGGCTGACGCTGCAATAGATGCGGCGATTTGGCAAACCGGCGTCCCGGCATCCTTTTGGATGCACAACAATAAAAAAGCCGGCGGGCCTTTGGCCCGCCGGCTCGTTGTGTCGTCCGGTTTTCAGGGCTGCTTGGGCAGCAGCGACCATACCGCCGGCACCAGGCTGGCGGCGAGCGCAACCTTGATCAGGTCGCCGAGGACGAACGGCAAAACGCCGAACTGCCACGCCTTTTCCGCGCCGATGAGGGTGGCCAGCCAGGCAAAGCCCATGGCCATCATGACGATTTCGGCGACCAGCATGGCGTTGAACAACTTGACCGGGTGGCGGTCCCAGCCGCGGTCGGCGGCCCAGCCGACAATGGCCGCCATGACGACGAAGCCGGCGAGATAACCGCCGGTGCCGCCGATCATGTAGGCGATGCCGATGCCCTTTTCAGGCGTGCTTTGGAAGACCGGGAAGCCCATGGCGCCTTCGGCCATGTAGAGAAGCAGGGTAGCGACGCCAAGCCGCAGGCCAAATGCGGTGGCGATCAGCAGGACGGCCAGCGTCTGCATCGAGATGTCGACCGGCCCGAGCACGACTTTCGTCTTGGCCGACAGGGTCAAAAGCAGCGTTCCGGCGATCGCGAGCAAAAGCTGGGTTGCCAGGCGCTGCGCGCCCTCCTGGGGCAAAGCGAGAGAAACAAGCGGACGCATCGTCGTTGCAAGTGCCATGGTCTTCCCCAATCCGGATTGCCGCAGATCGCGGCCTTGCGTTTTTCTATATTGGCTTCCGTGTTATGCGGCAATCAGTTTTGCCGTCTTCCTGAACAGAGATTCAACGACACCGCCATGGCGCTCAAATTCGACACCAGCTTCGATCCGGCCTATGGCGAGGGCGTCACCGTTGCGCCGGACGTCTTGCGCGTCACCGCCAAAAACCCCAGCCCGTTCACCTTTCACGGCACCAACAGCTACATCGTCGGGCGCGATACGCTGGCGGTGATCGATCCCGGCCCCGATGACGAGGCGCATTTCCAGACGCTGCTCAAGGTGATCGCAAACCGGCCGGTCAGCCATATCTTCGTCAGCCACACGCATCGCGACCATTCTCCGCTGGCCGCCCGGCTGAAAGCGCACACCGGCGCTATTGTACTGGCCGAAGGCCCGCACCGCCCGGCAAGGCCGCTGCGGATCGGCGAGATCAACCCGCTCGACGCCAGCGCCGACACGGTTTTCGTCCCGGAGATCGCGCTGCCCGACAATGCGCTGGTCGAGGGCGATGACTGGACGATCCGGACGGTGCTGACGCCGGGCCACACCGCCAATCACGCGGCATTTGCGCTCGAAGGCACCGGCATCCTGTTTTCAGCCGACCATGTGATGGCGTGGGCGACATCGATCGTGGCGCCGCCGGACGGAGCGATGGCCGATTACATGGCCTCGCTCGACAGATTGATCGCCCGCGGCGACCGCCTGCTGCTGCCCGGCCACGGCGGCCCGGTGACCGCGCCGCTCAGCTTCATGCGCGGGCTCAAGACCCATCGCAAGATGCGCGAACGGGCGATCCTCGAACGGATCCGGGGCGGCGACCGGACAATCCCGGACATGGTCAAGGCGATCTACAGGGACACCGACCCGCGCCTGCATGGCGCCGCCGGCCTGTCGGTGCTTGCCCATCTCGAAGACCTGGTGGCGCGCGGCCTGATTGCTACCCAGGGTGACCCGGCCATCGACGGCGTCTTTGTGCCGGTGGGGTAGAGAACTACTCGGCCGGAGCCGCACCCACCTGGCCCGCAACCTCCTGGTCGAGTTCGGCGAGGAACCCGACGATGCGCGCGGCATTGTCGCCGAGATCGTAGCGGCCGTAGCGGGAGGCCGAGCGCATGTCGACGACGATGGTGTCGCCATCATTGCTGACCCGGATGGCGACGTCGGCGGGCAGGCCGACGACGAAGCTCCGGGCCACGGCCGATATCGTCACCTCGTCTTGACCGTCGGTCACTGGGTATGGCGCGGTAAGTTGCCAATCGCGGCGGTCGAGCACGGTTTCAACGGCGTCGACGACGGTTTCGAAAGGCAGATTGTAGCTATGCCCGGTGACCAGCGGATAGGCGTCGGCCTGCAGGCGCGCTTCGCCCGGCGTTGGCAGCGCGAGCACGTTCATGTCCTTGGTGCGGTCGCTGGTGTCGAGCACTGGCGGATTGTCGAGGTCCGTCGTGATGTCCCTCAGGGGCGGCGTGGTCGCCGCCAAATAGGTGGCAAAGCCGTAGGGCGTCAGCACCAGCAGCGCCAGCAGGGCGCCGACCGAGAGGTCGCGGCCGCCACGGTCACCGAAATGCCACAGCCTGGACAGAGCGAGACCGGCAAACAGCAAAGCGAATGCGGCAAGCAGGGCGACGATCGCCAGCACCCACAGGAAGGCCGGCGTTTCCACCAGTTCGAAATGATGGCCGGCCAGCACGGTGAGCAGCAGGACCAGGGCAAAAGCGCCCGTGCGCCGCGACCAGCCGGCCGCCTTCGATGTCTGCCGCTCGTCAATTTCCATTGTCTTCAGCACCGCCCCAACCCGCACAGACGCTTAGAGCAAAGGATGCTCAAATTGAACATCCCCTGCCCTAACGTTTTTGCGGCCGGTAGCTTGAAGGTCAAGGAAACGCACGGTCCCGGTCAATCCGTCGGCAGGCGGTAGTCGCTGAACTGCTTGCGCAAGGTGATCTTCTGGATCTTGCCGGTGGCGGTGTGCGGGATTTCGCTGATGAAAGCGACGTCGTCGGGTATCCACCATTTCGGCACCTTGCCGTCCATGAACGCCAGTATATCGGCCTTGCTCGGCTCCTTGCCGGGCTTGGCGACCACGACCAGCAAGGGCCGCTCGCCCCATTTCGAATGATGGACGCCGATCGCCGCGGCCTCGGCGACATCGGGATGGCCGACGGCGAGGTTCTCCAGGTCGATGGTCGATATCCACTCGCCGCCCGACTTGATGACGTCCTTGGCGCGATCGGTGATCTGCATGTAGCCGCCGGAATCGATATGGGCGACATCGCCAGTGTCGAACCAGCCGTCCTTGTCGAACTGCTCGGCTCCGACGCCGCCATAATAGGCGCTGGCGACGGCTGGACCGCGCACCTTCAGCCGGCCGAAGGTCTTGCCGTCCCAAGGCAGTTCCTTGTCGTCGTCATCCGTCACCTTCATCTCGACCCCGAAGGGCGGGTAGCCCTGCTTGCCCTGGATATCGAGCCGGTCCTCGCCCTCGAGCGCTTGATACTGCGGCTTCATGGTGCACAGCGTGCCGAGCGGTGACATTTCGGTCATGCCCCAGGCATGGATGACTTCGACACCGTAATTGTCCTGGAATTTCCTGATGATGGCGCGCGGGCAGGACGAGCCGCCGATGACGACTTTGCTGAGATAGGGAAGCTTCTTGCCGGTGTCTTCCAGATGCTGCAGCAGCATCATCCAGACGGTCGGCACGGCGGCGCTGAAGGTCACCTTCTCGGTGTCGAGCAGCTCGTAGATCGAGGCGCCGTCCATCTTGCAACCGGGCATGACCAGCTTGGCGCCGATCATCGGCGCGCTCTGGCCAAGGCCCCAGGCATTGGCATGAAACATCGGCACGACGGGGAGGATCGTGTCCCGCGCGGAGAGGCCCATGGCGTCGGGCATGGCAGCAATCATGGCATGCAGCACATTCGAGCGGTGGCTGTAGAGCACGCCTTTGGGATCGCCCGTCGTGCCGGAGGTGTAGCACATGCCGGCTGCGGTGTTTTCGCCGAAAACCTTCCAGGCGAAGTCGCCATCGGCCTCGTTCAACCAGTCCTCATAGGCAACCACATTCGGCAGCGTCGTTTCAGGCAGATGCGCCTTGTCGGTCAGGACGATCACCTTTTTCAGCGATTTGACCGCGCCGGCGATCTTTTCCAGCAGCGGCATGAAGGTCAGGTCGACGAAGATCCCTCTATCCTGCGCATTGTTCATGATCCAGACGATCTGCTCGGGGAACAAACGCGGGTTGAGCGTATGGTAGATGGCGCCGATGCCCATGATGCCGTACCAGGCCTCTATGTGGCGCGCCGTGTTCCAGGCCAGGGTCGCGATGCGGTCGCCGAGCACAAAGCCATCGCGCTCCAACCGTTGAGCGACCTTGAGCGCGCGGCGATGAACTTCAGCATAGGTGGTGCGAACGACAGGACCTTCGATCGAGCGCGAGACGATCTCGCGCGTCCCGTGCTGCCGCTCGGCATTGTCGATCAGCTTGTGGCAGAGCAGCGGCCATTCCTGCATCAGTCCGAGCATCTGGTTCCTCCCATTGCTTCCTCGTTTTTCCCGTCTTTTGTTCCATTGTGGGACGAACGGACGGATTGTCCAGCCATGACGTCTCCAACCGTTAACGGCTGAAGCAAGCAGTGATCGAAAGGCGGGGAAAACCGCCACAATCCGGCCATCGTCGACGTTAAGGTTCGTTAACGGGGTAGGGGTGCGGATTGGCGACTGAAAGAGGTTCGCATGGACACGCAGCTCGACGGCAAGCAGATCGACGACAGGCAGATCGACGACAGGCAGCTGGCTGACACCGGGGCCGAAGACGTGCAGTTGGACGATATTCAACTCGACGACAAAGAGCTTGAAGACACGCTTGCCGCAAGTCTGGCCGATCTCGTGCCGGAGGCCAAAAAGGTTTCCGAAGACGAATTTGTCGAGGTGGTCGGCGGCGCCCTTGAGGCGGTCGGCGGCACGCTGCTGTTCAAAATGTGCGTCCAAAACGAAGGCGAAGGCCAGCATGTCGCCGCCGCATCGATCGGCGACGGCGGCAATCGCCAGTTCCTGCTGCTCACCTTGCCGACCGGCGGCGGCCCGCTGAAGGTCGAGACGACGTCAAGAAGCACCAACCCGGTAGCCGGTATTGCCGCGGCCTATGCCGGCCTAATGGACGTGTTCAAGACCGCAGCCTAGCATTCCACGCGGGATCGTTTTTAGTGATCGGAAGGCCAGCTCTGGCCTACTGGCGAAGGCTTGCGCAACGAGTTCTCCAGACACATTTTAGGGACATGGGAAGCAACCCCGCACGCTCTCAATCGGACTGTGCTCCCAATCGAACAAGGAGAACCCCGCATGGACCAGATCGCCAACCCCGCCCCCGGCTTTCAGAGCAATCCCGGCAAGGTCATCACCGTCGAACCCTATCGGGGTACCGTGGTCGTGCGTGCCGGCGATACGGTGATCGCCTCATCGACGCGGGCGAAGCTTCTGTCCGAACCGCCCTACCGCCAGGCATTCTACATCCCCTTCGAAGACATCGACTTCACCCAGCTCGGCAAAACCACCCTGTCGACCCACTGCCCCTACAAGGGCGACGCCAGCTACTGGAGCGTGCTGCCGGCCGGCGAGACCGGCAAGGACGCAATGTGGGGCTATGAGCAGCCCTTCGACGAAATGGCTGAGATTCGCGACCACGGCGCCTTCTATCCCGACAGGGTGACGATCGAAGCAGCACCGGCCTGAGCAAGCGACTCAAGCCGCCGTTGCTCGCTTCGTCATCCCAGGGTCTTCGCGACGGAGCTTCGCTCCTGTTTCACCCTGGGATGACGAAGCTCAGAGGCCTCGGCTAATCTCAAACGTCGGCGACGTCAGTCCAAAGGCGATGAAACTGCCTGCCGCCGCCTGATCCTAATCAGTCGTCCCGTCGTTGCCGACACCGTCGGCGTCATCCAGCCGCACGAACGTCAGCCCCTTGGCCTTCAGCGCGAGCAGACCTTGCACGACGCCCTCGCCGGCGGCGTGGGTCGGCTGGTTGATGTGGGCGATGATGACATCGCCATCCTTGGCGGCGGCGATGCGCCGGGCAGTTTCTGTTGCGCCGAGCAACGAGCCGCCATCGCCGTTGATCGAAAAGCCGGCGACCTTGAAGCCAAGCTTGCGGATCATGGCGATAGCCGACGGGCTGTATTCGGCGGTCGCGCCGCGAAACCATTTCGGCGCCGGCTCGCCGGTGCCAGCGAGAGCGGCAGCGCCCGATTCGACTTCGGCCTGCACCGCTTCCGGGCTGCCGGCGCTGCGGATGCCGTAGATCTTGCGCGGCGTGTCAACGGCCGGGATGTGATGGCCGCCATGGTTTTCCAGTTCGAACAGGTCCGGATGCGCGCGCATGATCTCGACGGCGGCGGCGTTGCGCTTCAGCCAGATACCGGTGACGAAGATCGTCGCCGGAATCCGGTTCTCCACCAGCGCCGACAGGATCCTCGTATCGGTCTGCCCGCCGCAGGCGTCGAGCGTAAGCGCGACGCGGCCGACACTGCTACCGTCCTCAGCCTTCAGATGCAGCGCCGGCTCGACAAGCGGCGCGGCCTGGGCCGAGGACACGGCCACGATAGATAGCGCCAAGGCGCAAAACAGCTTTTGCAAGGGATGCCTGTCTTGTCTGAGAATCGGCGCTGTCATAGCCGCATCCCAGGACCCGCAACAAGGCGGAAATCGGGATAGTGGCCGTGAGAAAGCTGATATCCAGACAATGTGACCGCCGCGCACCGTCAGACGGCGTGTTCCAGTTCCACATGCGTGCGTGACAGGACTTCGCGCACGGCCGCGACGACCGGTTCGACCTCGAGGCGCCAGACGCAGCAGGCCTTGCTGGGATCGAGCGGATTGCACAGGCTGCCCGCCACGCAATTGCACGGCATGGATGGCTGCAAGGCGAGGCTGGGCACGCCGACCGGTCCCCAGACGGCCGGGCTGGTCAGGCCGAACAGGCCGACAACCGGCGTTCCGGCCGCTGCTGCCATGTGCATGGGGCCGCTCTCATTGCCGACAAACAGCCGCGCCTGCTGCAACACCGCCAGCAGCGTTTCCAGCGACAGCGCGCCGACGAGGTTGACGATCGACGCGGCACTGGCGAGGATCTGCTCGGCCGGCTTGCGCTCGTCAGGGCCGCCGACGAGTACGAAATCCAGTCCGGTTTCGCGCGAAATCGTGTCGATCACGGCGGCAAAGCGTTCATGCTGCCAGCGCCGGCCGTGAAAACTGGCGCCGGCATGCACCGCGATAAAGCCATTTGGCCGCAGATGGTGTTTGTCCAGCAATGCCTGGGCCCTCGCCGTCTCCATCGGCAATGGCCGAATCGACGGCACCCGCACGCGCAGACCGACGCCGAGCGGCTCGAGCGGCGAAAGGTAGCGGTAGAGATAGTGACGTTCGCCAAAACCGAACGGCTCGGCAAAGACATTGGCGGGCTGGCGCTCATGCCAGCGCAGCGGCCTTTCCGGAGGATTGTAGCCGATGCGGGTGCTGGCGTTGAGGAACCTGACGATGAGCCGCGATGTCTTTGAATCGGTGAGGTCGATGGTCAGGTCGAAACGGAATTGGCGCAGCTGGCTGATCATCGAATAGAGCTCGCGTCCACGCTCCAGCGGGGTGCCGCGCATGGCGGCGCGGCGGAAGCTGACGACCTCGGCGGCGATGCCGTGCGCGGTGACGAAACTGGCGAGGCGCGCCTCGCAGAGAAAGACGATCCTGACACCGGGATATTCGAGCTGCAGGTTCTTGGCGAGCGTGGAGGACAGAACAACATCGCCGATGAACTTGGTCTGGATAATCAGGATCGAGCGGAAGGGTCTGGGCGAAATCTGTAACATCTTTTTCTCGGCACCGGGCGGGTTGGGGGGCCGTGAAATTGGGAAGAAACGATGTCGGGATTGCGTGTTGGGGCGCGCACATCAGCGTGAATTTGCTTACAAAATCGTAAGCTTAGCGCCAAACGGCCACGCAGGGGTGGCCGTTTCATCGATACCGAAAGGACTATGTCGAAATCAGGATGCCGCGGCGCTCTTTTTGGGGCGCGGCACTGCTGTTTTGGGAATCTGCACCGCGGCTTGGGCTGCGGCCAATCTTGCGATCGGCACCCGGTAGGGCGAGCACGAGACATAGTCGAGGCCGACCTCTTCGCAGAAGCGGATCGAGGCCGGATCGCCGCCATGTTCGCCGCATATGCCGAGCTTGATGTCGGGCCGCGTCGCCCTGCCCTTCTCGGCAGCCATGCGCACCAGTTCGCCGACGCCCTCGATGTCGAGCGAGACGAACGGGTCCTGCTCGATGATACCTTTCTGCCGATAGGTCTCGAGGAAGGATGCTGCGTCGTCGCGCGAGATGCCGAAAGTGGTCTGGGTGAGATCGTTGGTGCCGAAGGAGAAGAACTCGGCCGTAGCGGCGATGACGTGGGCGCGGATCGCCGCGCGCGGAAGCTCGATCATCGTGCCGGTGAGATAGTCGATCTTGACGTCGGTCTCGTCCATGACAGCCTTGGCGACCGCATCGATGCGCGCCTTGACGTAGTCGAGCTCCTTCACCAGGCCGACCAGCGGCACCATGATCTCGGGAACGACCAGCGCGCCGGCTTTCTTGCCGGCCTCGACGGCTGCCTCGAAGATGGCACGCGCCTGCATCTCGGCAATCTCGGGATAGGAGACGGCGAGACGGCAGCCGCGATGGCCGAGCATCGGGTTGAACTCGTGCAGGGCTTCTGTGCGCTGCCTGAGCTTGTCGGGCGAGACGTTCATGGCGGCGGCGACCTCCGCCACCTCCGCTTCCGTCTTGGGCAGGAATTCGTGCAGCGGCGGATCGAGCAGCCGGATCGTCACCGGCAGGCCGGCCATAATCTCGAACAGTTCGAGGAAATCCGAGCGCTGCATCGGCAACAGCTTGGCAAGTGCGGTGCGGCGGTCCTTCTCGGTATCGGCCAGGATCATCTCGCGCATAGCGACGATACGCTCGCCGTCGAAGAACATGTGCTCGGTGCGGCAGAGGCCGATGCCTTCGGCGCCGAAGGAGCGCGCCATGCGCGCATCGAGCGGCGTCTCGGCATTGGTGCGCACCTTCATGCGGCGCACCGCATCGGCCCATTCCATGATGGCGGCGAAATCGCCCGACAGTTCCGGCTGCAGCATCGACACGGCGCCCTTCAGCACCTGGCCGTTGCTGCCATCGATGGTGATGATGTCGCCCTTGCGGAAGGTCTGGCCCATCGACATCAGCGTGCCGGCCTTGTAGTCGACACGCAGCGAGCCGGCGCCCGAAACGCAAGGCTTGCCCATGCCGCGCGCGACCACGGCGGCGTGGCTGGTCATGCCGCCGCGCGTGGTCAGGATGCCTTCCGAAGCATGCATCCCATGAATGTCTTCGGGGCTGGTTTCGATGCGCACCAGGATTGCCTTGCGACCTTGCGTCTTCAGATCCTCGGCATCGCCCGAGGAGAAAACAATCTCGCCGGTCGCCGCGCCCGGAGAAGCCGGCAGGCCGACGCCGATGACATCGCGCGCGGCCTTGGGGTCGATGGTCGGATGCAACAGCTGATCGAGCGAGGCCGGATCGATGCGGGCGACCGCCTCCTCCGTCGTGATCAGCTTGTCGCGCGCCATCTCGACGGCGATCTTCAGCGCCGCCTTGGCGGTGCGTTTGCCGGAACGCGTCTGCAGCATCCACAATTTGCCGCGCTCGATGGTGAATTCGAGGTCCTGCATATCGCGGTAGTGCTGTTCCAGGCGGTCGGAGATGTCGACGAAGGAGCGAAACGCGTCCGGCATCAGTTTCTGCAGCGACGGCTTGTCCGAGCCGGCGGCAATGCGCGCCGCCTCGGTGATGTTCTGCGGCGTGCGGATGCCGGCTACGACATCCTCGCCCTGCGCGTTCACCAGGAACTCGCCATAGAGCATCTTTTCGCCGGTCGAGGGATTGCGGGTGAAGGCGACGCCAGTGGCCGACGTCTCGCCCATATTGCCGAACACCATGGCCTGGACATTGACCGCCGTGCCCCAGCTTTCCGGGATGTCGTGCAGGCGCCGGTAGGTGATGGCGCGGTTGTTCATCCAGCTGGAAAACACCGCGCCGATCGCCCCCCACAGCTGCTCGTGCGGGTCCTGTGGAAACGGCCTGTCGAGCTCCTCCTCGACCTTGGCCTTGTAGAGGGCAATGACGCTCTGCCATTCCTGCGCTGTCAGTTCGGTGTCGAGCTCGTGGCCGAGGCTCGCCTTCTGGTCCTCGAGGATCTCCTCGAACACTTCGTGGTCGAGACCCATGACGACATCGGAATACATCTGGATGAAGCGGCGGTAGCTGTCATAGGCAAAGCGGGCATCGCCGGAATCGGCTGCCAGCGCCTCGACCGTCTCGTCATTGAGGCCGAGATTGAGCACGGTGTCCATCATGCCCGGCATCGAGGCCCTGGCCCCGGAGCGGACCGAGACCAGAAGCAGCTTCGACGGATCGCCGAAACCGCGCCCGGTCAGTTGCCCGATATGGTCCAGCGCCTTGACGACATCGGCCTTCAACGCGGCCGGATAGCTGTTGCCGTTGGCGTAATAGGCGTTGCAGACTTCGGTGGTGAGCGTAAAGCCCGGCGGCACCGGCAGGCCAAGACTGCACATCTCGGCCAGATTGGCGCCTTTGCCGCCGAGAAGGTTGCGGTCGCCCGCACGTCCTTCCGCGGCGCCATCGCCGAAGGTGTAGACCCATTTGGTCATGCTCGCCCTCCAAGTTCTCGGAAGATTAGAACCCCGGGGCCAAGACCCGGTTCCCCCCGCGCTCCGACCCGAGCGTTATTATGCTGCAGTGCGAAAGGCAAGGTGTGGCAGCGAAGCCCGGCGACTACAATCGATTAAGCAAAAGCTGCGTCGAAAAGACTTGCCGGATCGCTGCCCCAGGATATAGAACATATAGGGAACAAGTTGGGAGCAGCGTGATGAAACTCAACGGAAAACTCGACTATCTCGAACTGCCCGCGACCGGCGCAACGCTGGACAGCGTCAAGGCTTTCTACAGCGCCGCCTTCTCGTGGTCGTTCACCGATTACGGGCCGACCTATTCGGCCTTCGGCGAAGGGCTCGATGGCGGCTTCCAGGCCGATGCAGCAGAGGCGCCGGCGAAACCATTGCCGGTGCTCTATTCGCAGGATCTGGAAGCAACGCTCGACGTTGTCGAAAGCGCCGGCGCCACGATCGTCAAGCCGATATTCTCGTTCCCGGGCGGCAGGCGGTTCCATTTCACCGATCCCGCCGGCAACGAGTTGGCGGTCTGGGGCGAATAGCGCGTCCCCGCGCCAAGCGGTGGATCAGTTTTGCACAGTGGCCAACTCGGCATTGAGCTTTCGTGCCGCTCGTCCTATAAGGCCGCGCAACGGGCAAAGCTCGCTTGCTGGGGCGTCGCCAAGTGGTAAGGCATCGGTTTTTGGTACCGACATTCCCAGGTTCGAATCCTGGCGCCCCAGCCAAATTACATGGCTTTTGGAATCAATGATTTACCGACCTTATGGATGGCTGCCGTCAGGAGCTATCTGACTCCCACGCGACCCCGACTCCGTCGACAGAGCCGGGGCCGTGCGGAGAGGATCAGTGATCGTTGTCGTCCTGGATGACGACGGGATGATGCCGATGATGTCGATAATAGCGATGATGGCTACGCTCGATCGAGCCGGTCACGATAACAGTATCCCGGCGATGATGTCTGCGGCCGTGGTCGTAGAAGGCAACCGTGCCGTGTCTGCGGTGATGAAGGCGTTGACCTTGGTCATTGATGATTCTGACGTTCCTGTGATGATGACGATGGTGGGTCGTGATGACCACGTCAGCTTCAGCTGCCGGAGCTACCGTTGGCACGGCAAGGAACAGCGCCAAGGCGCTCACGATCATTGTTTTCATTGTAATATCTCCATCTGCTAATTATCCCTTCGCGGGGATAACCGCGCCCCATCCCTTTGGTTCCGAGTAGCGTCGTTGGTCCACGGGCGCGATCAGTGACGGCTGCTCCCGCGCAACACGGCGTGTGAAGGAAGGAATTGCGACAACAGCTCTTGTTGGCAACTTCTGGTAAAGGCGCTCTTTCAAGCCGGCCACCAAGGTTACGCAACTCGACAAAGCAGCGCTGCGCACGACCATTCTATGTCGTCGCGTTCGATCTCCTGATCTGTGACGGGAAACACTTGTCTTGCGAGGAGGACTGTCGGCACAACTTTTCAGATTTACGAGAATACGACCAATCAGGCCATCTTAGATCGCCTAAGTCGGGCCGTCTCAGATCCCGTAAGAAAGTGCAAGGTAAACCACCGGCGCCAAGATCAGCAGAACCGCGATTCCGATAACCACTGCGATTGCCAGGCGCTCTGTTCGCCTGACAAGCTCAGCGACCTTGTCGTCGTCAGCCGATGGTATGAGGTCAAGAACGGAAGAAACTTCCGCAGGACTGTCGTTGTCGTTTGCGGGTCGGGTTGCGCCGTCACGCACAGATCTCTGGACAAAGGTCACTGTTAGCCTCGCTATTGAAACGCACGCCGTTGGCGGTGTCACGACAATCGGGTGCCCGCTAACCTCTCAGGAATGGCGGGCACCCGATTGACCACCGATGAAGGGACTCATGCTCGGCAGCCCGGTTCCAATGTATCGGGAGGGCATAGGTTGCCCGCCTTCGGGCCTATGGCTCCGACGTCAGGACTTCAGTCATACCCTGTTCGGACCTTGGTCTGGCAATCGACGAAGCGATGGCCGCCATTTTGTTTCGACGCAGAAAATGCGGGAACATTAGTAGGCTCTTACGAGTTCACTCCCAGCAACTAGTTCGGGAGAGATACGGTGAACAACATAATCTGGCTCATCGGAGCAGTCGTTATCGTGATTGCGATACTGAGCTTCCTTGGCTTCCGATAAACGTGGCAGCTGAATTGCTGTCGGAGCCTATTGCCATCTGTGCCTTTTAGGCATCGCTTTCGCGTTGGCCTGTGGGCTTTGGCGTTCGCTCTCAGGTGGTGCTTAAATTCCTTCTCTTCGAACCTTACAGAATGCGCGTCGCAAGCAGGTCGCAGGGGCGACGGCCCTGTTGCAACAGTTGGATCGAGGCCATCGCCGACGAAATCAACAAAGCATGCTGCGTCAGCTCGCCTCGCGCATCGCTTCGGCGGCCTGCAGATCGACCGAGACCAATTGGCTGACGCCCTGCTCGGCCATGGTCACGCCGAACAGGCGGTTCATGCGCGCCATCGTGATCGGGTTGTGGGTGATGATGACGAAGCGCGTCTCGGTGGTCGCGGCCATTTCGTCCATCAAATTGCAGAAGCGCTCGACATTGTGATCGTCGAGCGGCGCGTCGACTTCGTCGAGCACGCAGATCGGCGCCGGATTGGTCAGGAACACGGCAAAGATAAGCGACATCGCCGTCAGCGCCTGCTCGCCGCCGGACAGCAGCGTCATGGTCTGCGGCTTCTTGCCGGGCGGACGGGCCAGGATTTCGAGCCCGGCTTCGAGCGGGTCGTCGGATTCGATCAGCTGCAGTTCGGCCGTCCCGCCACCGAACAGATGCGAGAACAGCCGCTGGAAATGGCCGTTGACCACCTCGAAAGCGGCAAGCAGCCGTTCGCGGCCTTCGCGGTTCAGGCTCTGGATCGCTTGCCTCAGTTTGCGGATCGCCTCGATGATGTCCTCGCGCTCGGAAACGATGGCCTCCAGCCGGTCCGACAATTCCTTCTGCTCTTCCTCGGCGCGCAAATTGACGGCACCGAGCCTTTCGCGCTCGACCTTCAGCCGGTCGAGCTGGCGCTCGATCTCGGCCATTTCCGGCATCGGGCTATCGGCTTCCAGGCCGGTATGGCGGATGACCAGATGCGGCGGCGTGTTCAGCGTTTCCTGGATGCGCGCCTCGACCTCGAGCCGGCGCTCGTCGGCGGCGGTCAATCGCTCTTCGGCGCGGACGCGGGTTTCGCGGGAATCGGCCAGCGACTGGATCGCCGCGGTGGCGGCCTTGTCCAGCTCGGCCTGCTTGGTCTCGGCCTCCTGCAAGCGGTCGGCGGCTGCCTTGCGCAAGGTCTCGGCCTCGGTGAGCTGCGACAGCAGCGCGCGGCGCCTGGCGTCGATCTCATCGGGGGCGTCGGCCAACGTCTCGCGCTCGGCCTCGGCTTCAGCCCTGCGCTCGCCGAGCGAGGCGATCTGGGTCGAGGCGTTTTCGGCCCGCTGCAGCCAGTTGCTGCGCTCGGCGCCGATGGCGTCGAGCCGGCGCGTGCGCGCTTCGGCTTCGCGGCGCAGGCCTTCATGGACGGCGCGCGCGTCGGCCAAGGTTGCGCGGTCCCTGCCGACATTGGCGGCGGATTGTTCAAGCTGCAATTGCAGGTCGCCGAGATCGGGGGCGTCCTGCAGCAGCATTTCGGCCTCGGCGAAGGCGGCGGCCGTTTCTTCATGGCTGTCGACGATTCGTGCGCGCGCCTCGTCCAGGGCGGCGCGGCGGCTTGCCAGCTCGCCACCGGCCTTTTCGGCCTCGGCCAGCGCGCTGCGGGCGGCGTCCAGGCCGTGCTGGGCATCGCGCCCGGCCTGGCGGGCATTGCGTTCGGCCTCACTCGCCTGGCGGAGTGCCTGTTCGGCCTGGGCAAGGGCAGCCTCTGCCTCGCGCATGATCTGCGTCGCCTGCACCGCCTCGGCATCGAGCTCGGCCAGCCGGTTCTTCTGCGCCAGCCTTTGCGCGGCCGCGGTCGGTGCATCGGCGCTGGCGGTCAGCCCGTCCCAGCGCCACAGCGCGCCGTCACGGCTGACCAGCCGCTGGCCGGGGGCAAGCAGCGTCTGCAGGCGTTTGCCGTCGGCGGCATCGACGATGCCGATCTGCGCCAACCGGCGGGCAAGCTGCGAAGGCGCGCGCACCACGCTGGCGAGGCTCTTGAGGCCTTCCGGCAAGGCCGCATCGCCTGATTGAACCTGGCTTTCGCCCCAGTGCACCGGCGCGCTGCGGTCGAGCGGCACGTCGAGATCCTCGCCAAGCGCAGCACCAAGGGCCGTCTCATAGCCGCGTTCGACGCTGAGTTGCTCCAGCACCGACGGGAAAAGATCGCCGCTGGCGGCATTGAGGATCTTGGCCAGCGTGCGGGCTTCGGTCTCGATGCCGGCGAGTTCGGCCCTGGCATCCTGCAGCGGCGGACGGGCGGCACTCTCGGTGGCGCGCGCCTCGGCGACCGCCTGTTCGGCAGCAATGGCGCCGGCCTCGGCCTCCTCCAACCGGGCGAGCGCGTCCTCGACCAGAGCGCGCTTCTCGGCGGGATCGGGCAAGCCCGCAACCTTCGACACAATCTCGGACAATTCGCGGTCGACATCGGCCAGTTGGCGGGCAAAGCGATCGCGGCGTTCGGCGTTTTCGCGCAGCGTTCGTTCGATCTGATTGCGCGCGGCGGCGGCCTCGGCGCGTTCGGCGGTCAGCGCAGCGAGCTTGGCTTCGCTTGTGACAAGCGTTGCGCCGGCCTGCTCGAAAGCGGCCCGCGTCGTGGCCTCGCGCTCGGCGGCGCCGGCATTTTCGGAGTTGAGCGTGGCTTCTTCCTCGCGCAGGCGCTCAAGAATATCCGCATTGTCGCGGACCATGCGCTCCTCGCGGGCGATGTCGCCGTCGAGCTGCTGCAGCCGGCGCTCGAGTTCGGCCTGGCGGGCGCGGATGCGGCCTGCCTCCTCCTCGATCTGCGCCTTGGCGATCGACAGCCGCTGGAAGGCGGCGGCAGCCGCGGCCTCGGCGTCACGCAGATCGGGCAGCCGGTGGGCGCCGATGCCTTGCTCCCGGGCGGCAGCCATCTGGGCGGCGGCGCGGTCGCCGACCAGAGCTGTGGCAACCGCCAGCGCCGACCGCGCATCGCCCTCCTGGGTCTTGGCCAGCGTCCAGCGCAGATGCAAGAGCGTGGCTTCCGCCTTGCGGATATCGGCCGACAGGTTCTTGAAGCGCGATGCCTGGCGCGCCTGGCGCTTAAGGCTTTCGATCTGGCTCTCCAGTTCGCCGACGACATCGTCCAGCCGTTCCAGATTTTGTTCGGCCGCCTTCAGCCGAAGCTCGGCCTCGTGACGGCGCGTGTGCAGGCCGGAAATGCCGGCGGCCTCTTCGAGCAGCGCGCGGCGCGCCTGCGGCTTGGCCTGGATCAGTTCGCCGATACGGCCCTGTCCGACCATGGAAGGCGAGCGCGCGCCGGTCGACTGGTCGGCGAACAGAAGCTGCACGTCCTTGGCGCGGGCTTCCTTGCCGTTGATGCGGTAGAGCGAGCCGGCTTCGCGCTCGATGCGGCGCGACACCTGCAATTCATCGGCGTCGTTGAAGGCGGCGGGCGCGGTCCGGTCGCTATTGTCGAGGAACAGCGTGACTTCGGCGGTGTTGCGGGCCGGGCGCGTTCCCGAGCCGGAAAAGATCACGTCGTCCATGCCGGACGCGCGCATGTTCTTGTATGAGCTTTCGCCCATCACCCAGCGCATCGCCTCGACAAGGTTCGACTTGCCGCAGCCATTCGGCCCGACAATGCCGGTCAGGCCACGTTCGATGACGAACTCGCCGGGTTCGACGAAGGACTTGAAGCCGAGGAGGCGAAGGCGCGAAAACTTCATTCGCGCCTGCCTGGAAGGCACAAAGGTGCGCTGACGCCGAAGCGCAGTCGCTCCGGCGCCGCCTGGACGTCAGAGCAGAGGGTCGATGATGGCCGATATTTCCTCAATCGACATCGCACCTTTGTAGGTTTTCCCGTTGATGAAGAAGGTCGGCGTCGAGTCGACCTTGAATTCATCGGCGCCGCGCTTCTGGACCGATCTCACATCGTCCAGAAGTTTCTGGTCCGTCAAGCAGGCCTCGAAGGACTCCTGTGTAAAACCGGCGAGCTTGGAGATCTGCAGCAGCGCATCCTTGGTATTGTTGACGCCGACCCAGTTGGCCTGCTGCTTGAACAGCACGTCGACCATCGGGAAATAATTGTCCTTCGAACAGCGCGCCAGCATGAAACCGGCCTCGGCGCTCGGATCGAACGGGAATTCGCGCAGGATGTAACGCGCCTTGCCGGTGTCGATGTACTTGGTCTTCAACTCAGGGAAGGTGGTCGCGGCGAAATGCGCACAATGCGGGCAGGTCATCGAGGCATATTCGACGATGGTGACCTTGGCGTCATCCTTGCCGAGCTGCTTGTCGGGCAAAGCGCCGGGCTTCAGCAGTTCGGCCATGTCGACATTGCCGGAAGACTCCGGGACCTTGACGGCGGCCGGAGTGGCAGGCGTCGAAGCAGGCGCGGGAGCCGCAGGCTTCACATCCGCTGCTTTGGCATCCTCGCCTGAATCGCTGCATGCGGCGAGCATAGCCACTGCCGGAATGACGGCCAGCGAAGACAGGAGGTTTCTGCGGGACAAGCTACGGTTCATGCGAATCACCTGACTGTGGTTTGATTTTGCAACGCAAAGGCTAGAAAAGGCGAGAGTTGGCGGGAATTAAGGCATCGCCGTCCCCATTCCAATCGCCAAACTCTACATGCAGGATCACGAATGCGCGAGATAGATGACGCGTTCATGACCGACTGATTACCGGTTGATTACCTTGGCCGCTTCCTTTGGCCAAGAATTGTGGCGCCAAGACGCTCCAGCGAGGCGCGCAAGCCTTCATCCTCGATCTTGCCGACGGTATCCGACAATTTGGCCTTTTCGACAGAAGTCAGTGCTCTCGGCGTCGGTTTCGGCCGGGCTTTGTCCCTCAGCACCGGCTTTTGCACGATCCGGATCCTGCCGATCGCGTTGAAGCCGAGAAAGGCATTGACGCGGTTGATGATCTCGCCGGTCTCGTGCTGTAGGTGCAGCGCGGCCATGCCCTCGCAGGCGATGACCAGCACCGCCGGCTCGAACGGATCGTCCTCATGCATGCGGCGCGGCCACTGGATTTTTTCGGGGCGCGAATGGCCGGCGAGCCTGGGGCCGGCGATCTCTTCCCATGACTGCACCAGCCCGATCGAAATGCCGGCCCGCTTGCGCAGCACGGGGTCGAGGATCGCGGTCGCGAGATCGCTCACCGGAACGGGATTGCCGTAAGGCGTTCTCCCTGCCATGTACGTTCTCCAGCCACGCTCCTCACCAGCCTAGAGCCAGCCCGCGATCAATGGCACTGCACGAACAGACCCGCAAGGCCGCATCCGGACCAACTCTATCGGGAGAGATCGCCGCGCGTCTGCTTGCCTGGTACGACGCGCACCATCGCGAACTGCCGTGGCGGATCACGCCGCACGCCGCGGCCGGCGGTGCACGGCCGGACCCCTATCGCATCTGGCTTTCGGAAGTGATGCTGCAGCAGACCACGGTCGAAGCGGTAAAATCCTATTTTCGCGCCTTTGTCGAGAAATGGCCTGATGTGAAGGCGCTGGCGGCTGCGCCGGCCGAGGATGTGATGAAGGCCTGGGCCGGGCTCGGCTATTATTCACGGGCGCGCAACCTCAAGGCCTGCGCCGATCTGGTTGCGAGCCAGGGCGGCCGTTTTCCCGACAACGAAACGGGATTGAGGGAATTGCCGGGGATCGGCGCCTATACGGCGGCGGCGATCGCGGCGATCGCCTTCGACCGTCCGGCGGCGGTCGTCGACGGCAATGTCGAACGTGTCATCTCGCGGCTCTATTCGATCGCAACGCCGCTCAGCGAGGCAAAGCCTGAAATCCGCGCGCTCGTCGAAAGACTGGTTCCGCAGACAAGGCCGGGCGACTTCGCCCAGGCAATGATGGACCTTGGCGCCACGATCTGCACGCCAAGACGGCCGCGCTGCATGCTGTGCCCGGTGCGCGAGGATTGCAGCGCCATCCTGTCCGGCGACCCCGAGCGCTTTCCGGTCCGCCTGCCCAAGGTCGACAAACCACTCAGGCGGGGTGCCGCCTTCGTCGCCGAGCGCGGCGACGGCGCCATCCTGTTGCGCAAGCGGCCTGACAAGGGCCTGCTCGGCGGCATGACCGAGGTGCCGACCACAGGTTGGACAGCGCGGATCGACGGTGCAACCACTTCGGAGGCAGCGCCCTTCCCTGCCGACTGGCGGCGCGCTGGAGAGATCGCGCATGTCTTCACCCATTTCGCGCTCGAGCTCGAAGTCTTTCACGCTCAAGTGAAAAGTGATGCGCCGGAAGGGCATTTCTGGTCGCTGGCCCATGACATTTCCGGAGAAGCGCTGCCGACGGTCATGAAAAAGGTCATCGAAGCAGCGATACCGGGCGCAACCAAAAAACACCGCCCGATTGACTAGCATTCGCTTTGAAAGGCCAGAAATGACTGAAATCCGCCATATCGTGTTCGACATCGGCCGCGTCTTGCTCCACTACGATCCGAACATTCCGTTCAGCCGCCTCATTCCCGATGCCGAAGAGCGCAAGTGGTTCTTCGACAATGTCTGCACGCATGACTGGAACATCGAGCAGGACCGTGGCCGGACGTGGGAAGAGGCGGAAGCGCTGCTGATCGCGGATTACCCGGATCATGCTGAAAACATTCGCAATTTCCGACGCCATTGGAACGACATGGTGCCGCATGCCTATGAGGACAGCGTCGCCATCATGCTCGGCCTGATCGAGAGCGGCCACGACGTGACCATGCTGACGAACTTCGCCGCCGACACACTTGCCGAGGCGAGGCTGCGCTTCGATTTCCTTAGCCGCCCGCGCGGCGTGACCGTGTCGGCCGATATCCGTGAGATCAAGCCCGACCGCGCCATCTACGACCATCACGTCGCCGCGTTCGGTCTCGAACCGTCAGCCACGCTGTTCATCGACGACAGCCCCAGAAATGTCGATGGCGCCAGGGTGGCCGGCTGGAATGCTGTGCTGTTCACAGATGCAAAAACGCTCAAGGCGGACCTTGAGCGGTATGGCATCGCGGTATGAGCCGCGCAGAGGCCGGAAGGTAGCGCTCTACGACTTTACACCCTGAGATCAAGCCCCTGCCCGCTCCATGCCGAGCCTGGCGATGCGGCGCAGTTCGTCGATCGGGGTCAGGCCGCCCGAGCGCTCATAGTGCCAGAAGGTCCAGCCGTTGCAGGCGTCCAGGCCCTGCACTTCGGCGCCGATCTTGTGGATCGAGCCGGCGCTGTCGCCGATCGCCACCGTGCCGTCGGCGCGTACCTTGGCCGACCAGCGCTTCTTGGCGTCATAGAGCGTGGCGCCGGGCTGCATCAGACCGGTATCGATCAGGCTGACGAAGGCGACGCGCGGCTCGGCGCGCTTGCCGGTGAGCACGGTGAGATCGGCGCTTTCCAGCGGCCGCACGGCATCGATGCGCTCGTTGGCGGCGTCGATATAGACCTGTTCGCGCTCGATGCCGACGAAGTGACGGCCGAGCCGCTTGGCCACGGCGCCGGTGGTGCCGGAGCCGAAGAATGGGTCGAGCACGATGTCGCCCGGCTTGGTCGAAGCCATCATGATGCGGGCGAGCAGCGCTTCCGGCTTCTGCGTCGGATGCAGCTTGTCGCCATTGTCGTTCTTCAGCCGCTCGCCGCCAGTGCAGATCGGGAACAGCCAGTCGGAGCGCATCTGGATGTCGTCGTTCGATGCCTTCATGGCTTCGTAGTTGAAGGTATAGCCCTTGCCCTTCTGGTCGCGCGAGGCCCAGATCATGGTCTCATGCGCGTTCTGGAAGCGGCGACCGCGGAAATTAGGCATTGGGTTGGTCTTGCGCCAGACGACATCGTTGAGGATCCAGAAGCCGAGATCCTGCATCTTGGCGCCGACGCGGAAGATGTTGTGGTAGGAGCCGATGACCCAGATGGTGCCATTCGGCTTCAGCACGCGGCGTGCCGCCAGGAGCCAGGCGCGGGTGAAGGCGTCATAGGCCTCGAAACTCTCGAACTGGTCCCAGTCATCGTCGACGGCGTCGACCTTGGACTGGTCGGGCCGGTGCAAATCGCCGTCGAGTTGCAGATTGTAAGGCGGATCGGCGAAGATGACGTCGATGGATTTTTCCGGCAGCCGGTCGAGCGCGGCGACACAATCGCCCTTGAGGATCGTGTCCAGCCACTCGGATTGCTGGGGGGCGTGGGAGAGGTCGGCGAGAAGACGCACGGCAGACATTTTTACACCCAAGGCACGCGTTACTGTTTACTCCCCGTTATGGTTACCGATCAGCGTAAATATTCGGTGAAGGACGCAACGGTCCAGGCAGCCCTGACGTCGTCAATTTGCGCAGCCCGGCCCGTTGGTGTATGTCGCGCCGCTTGAGCCTTGCCGGGCCTCCATCACCCTCCCTCGTTCGGATTGCCATGCCCCAGCCAGATCTTGTCATCTTCGATTGCGACGGCGTGCTCGTCGATTCCGAAATCATCGCAGCCCGCGTCGAGGCCGAATTGCTGACCTTGGCCGGATATGAAATCTCGGCTGAGGAATACGCCGAAACCTATGCCGGACTGACCTTCAAGGACATCATGATGCGGGTCGAGCAAAAATCCGCCATCCCGTTCCAGGCCTCGATGATCGACCGGGCCGAAGAGCTGGTCGACCGCAAACTGCGCAGCGACGTGCGCGCCATCGACGGCGTGCGCGAGGCGGTCGCCGCGGTCACCGCGCCGCGCTGCGTCTGCTCGAACTCACGCTTGGAGCGGATCGAGTTCATGCTCGAGAAAGTGGGCCTGCTGCCGTTCTTCGCCGGCCGGATTTTTTCAGCGCTGGAAATACCAAGCAAGAAAACCAAGCCCGCGCCGGAGGTGTTCCTGATCGCGGCGCAGCAACTCAACGCCAATCCGGCAAACACCTTCGTCATCGAGGATTCGGTGCACGGCGTCACCGGCGCCAGGGCCGCTGGCATGCGCGTGATCGGCTTCACCGGCGCCGCGCACAGCTATCCCGGCCATGCCGATGTGCTGACCGAAGCCGGCGCCGAAACCGTCATCCGCCGATGGGCCGAACTGAAAAGTGTGATTGCCGCTCTGTCGGAGTGGTCGGACGCCTGAACCGATCAGTCCTTAGCTTTGGCCGACTTAGCCGGTTTCTTCTTAGCCCTGTTGTAGGCAATCGCGGCGCGGACGAGCGCTTTCAGCGCATCCGCATCGATCTCGTCGCCCTCCGACACATCGATGGCGCGCCACACCTTGCCGTTGAGCCCGTTGTTGAACAGCCTGTAGGGATCCGGCAGGCTGGCACCGTGAGAAAAGGTCAGCTTCACCTTGTCCTTGTGAGCGTTGCCGACGGCGATCATGCCGTCGCGTGACCATACCGGGCTGCCCATCCACTTCCACTCCTCGATGATTTCCGGGTCGGCGTCGAGGATGGTCTTGCGCAGGCTGGCCAACGTCTTGCCCCGCCAATCGTCCAGCTCCCGGATTCGGGCATCTATCCGCTCGGAGGCAGAGGCGCCTCCCTCATCCTTGCTCGACATGCTGATCTTCATGGTCTGCCTCCGTTCACATCTTATCGCCGGGCAATCGGCTGGCCTGCTTCACCCAGGAGGCGAAGCGGGCTTCGTCGATCTCTTCGCCTTCATGGATGTCGAGATAGCGCACTTCCTTTTGCCTGGAACCGCCGGGAGGCACAGGATCGAGCGACGTGCCGCGAAAGAAGGCGACTTTGACGTATCTGGTGAAGCAATGCAGGCTGAGGAACCAACCCTCGCCCTCGATGCCATAGAACGGTGAGTTCCACTTCACCGCCTTGTAGACGCCGGGGACGGCGCTGACGATAAGTGCGTCGATCCGGCGCCCGACATCGCTTTTCCAGCCCGGCATGGCAGCAATATACGCCTGCACCGGAGCGTCCCCATAGGCCTTCGGGATCTGCGGGTTGCCGCCCGAAAGCAGGACCGGCTTTTCCGGCTTGTCTGGGGCCGGTTTTGCGACCTTCGATTTTCCCAGCGCCTTGGCCATGTCCTACCCTTGCGCGCCCTGCTCGCCACGCGATCTCGCGACGTAAGGCAGCACGAACATGTAGAGGCCACTGAACAGCAGCAGGAAGAGCGGCAGCAGCGGCGAATAGACCACCCAGGCCGGAGGTTGCCCGAACGCCATGGTGATGAAATTGGCTGCCACGGTCAGCGTGAAGATGATCGACAGCCAACGATGGGTTTGACGTATCCATTTGCTCAAGTTCATTGCAACCCTCCTCTTGAAACCAGCGCCTACCAACGCGCCAGTTGGGTGATCTGGATGAGATTGCCGCAGCTGTCGTTGAGCTGGGCGATGGTCGAGCCGGTCACTTCTGTCGGCGCCGTGGCGAACGCACCGCCGCGTCCCTTGATGCGCTCGTAATCACCCTTGACGTCGTCGGTGAACAGCATGAGCGCGGGCTGCCCCTGCTTGAAGATGGCCTGCTGGTAAGCCTTGGCGGCCGGATTGTCGTTGAGCGCGAGTTGCAGTTCGGTTCCCTCGGGCTCATCGGGTGAGGTGACGGTCAGCCAACGAAAAGGCCCATTGCTGAAGTCGGCCTTCACGGCAAAGCCCAGCACGTCGGTGTAGAAGCGCAGTGCGTTGTCCTGGTTGTCCACATAGACGCTGGTCAGCTTGATCTTCATCGATTTGTCCTTTTTGCATTCGGTGTCCCGCGATCACGGCATGGTACCGACAGGCTTCAATCCGGCTTCGCCAGAAGCTGCTCCAGCTTGGTGAGGAATTGCTGCCACCCGGCCCTGGCTCCGCCATAGGCCTGCTTCTGGCTCGGATGGAAACCCGACTGCTCGACGCGCAGATGGGTCCCCTTGCTGGTGGGCGTGAGCGTGAACGTCACCACGCTCTTCAGATTGTAGGCGGCATCCTCATGCGCAAAATCCCAGCTGTAGGACAGCGTCCTGTTTTGCTCGATGGCCAGCACCTCGCAGTCGAGCACGCCGCCCCAGTCGCCGCGAAGATTGAAGCTGTGGCCGACGACAGGCTTGAAATCGTTCTTCATGAGCCAATCCTCCATCAGATGCGGCTGCGTCAACGCGCGCCAGATCTTCTCCGCCGGCCAGGATATTTCACGTTCGACGACGACGGTGCGCAGCTCGGGATTGCTCACTGGTCCATCCTTTTCAGCAGGTTCTCGAGATCATCGAAGCGGCTCTCCCAGAATCCTGTCATTTGAACTGTCCAGTTGGTCAGCGGACCAAGTGCCTCGGGCTGCGCGCTGTAGTGGGTTTGGCGTCCGGCGTGGCGGTCACGCACCAGGCCGGCCAGCTTCAGGACGCCGAGATGCTTCGACACCGCCGGTTGCGAGACCCCGGACTGCGCCGTCAGCGCCCCCACGGTCTGCTCACCTTGGCGGCACAAGCGCTCGAAGATGGCCCGCCGGGTCGGGTCGGCAAGCGTTCTGAACAAAGTATCGTGGGCGTCCGGCATCGGGATCAATAACCTGCGAGCTATTGATTGACGTATAACCGCCGGGATATGGATGAGTCAAGTGCGCTGGCGGAATGGATCGAGATTAAAGCGCAGACGCGACCTGCCGCAGGCGCACGCCTGCAGGATTACGATCGGATCGTTTGGATCTTTCAAAGAGTTGACCGGCACCGTCGCAGCAGCGACGGCGCCCAGGCGCTTAGTTCGTCACCGGAGCGCGCTTCTTTTTCTTGCCGGACTTCTTGTCCACGGCCGCCGGCGCGGTGTCGTCATAGCCGGCATAGACAGTGTAATCCCGGGCGGAGGGTTCGGGCACGACGACGTTGGGATCGGTGAACACGAACTGGGTGGCGGTCGAGGGATCGCTGACCTGGATCTGATAGGGGTGGATCTGCGAATAAAGTACGTCGGGGCCGTGCATGACGGCAATGCGGATCGGCATGGTGATGGTGCCGGGGGCGAACAGCGGTCCCGGCACGATCTTGCCGGCAACCCCAACCTTCATCGTCAACTGGCCGTTGGCACGGCTGCAATCGCGGCTCACATCGCTGATCGAGGCCTGGTAGATGATCTTGGCCGGATCCTTGTTCGGATCGACGATGGAGCCGTCAGGCGCCGTCTGCGCGGCGGCAGCGGCCTCGGCATCCTGTGTTGCATCAGCCTTTTTCTTTTTCGGCTGCGGCGCGCCCTTGGCGTAGGTATTGAAGTATGCGGTGCCGTCACGCACCGTCACTTTCGGGCAGTAGGCCTGCAACTGGCTGGCGAGAACCTTGGGATCCTGAGGCGGTATTGGCGCATTCGGGTCGGTCTTCTTGCCGAAACCGAGATTGAGGATGCCATTGTCGCTCGATTGGCAACCGGCGGCGGCAAGCATAAAGCCCGTCAGCACCAGACCCGCGACAAAGCGACGGTTGAACTTATGAAACGCCATGAAACTGCACTTCCCTCTCGCAAAGTTGGTGACGTATAGCAACGCCACGGCAAAAATGCGACTGAGGCGGCTCGGAAAATTAACCAATTGCCGTGGATGAAACCGGCGGCAGCAATGGACCTTTGACGATGCGCTATGTGAGTACCCGCGGGGATGCGCCCGTGCTTGGATTTGCCGATGCGGTGCTGGCGGGGCTGGCCCGCGACGGCGGGCTTTATGTGCCGCAGACATGGCCGCAGTTTTCGGCAGCCGAGATCCGCACCATGCGCGGCCTGCCCTATGCGGACCTCGCCATCCGCGTGCTGACGCCCTTCCTCGGCGGCGAGATCGCCGCACCCGTCTTCGAGCGCCTGGTGCGAGAAGCCTATGCCACCTTCCGCCACCGGGCCGTCTGCCCGCTGGTGCAGACCGGCGCCAACACGTTCATCCTCGAGCTCTTCCACGGTCCGACACTGGCCTTCAAGGACGTTGCCATGCAGCTGCTTGCCCGGCTGATGGACCATGTACTGACTGAGCGTGGCCAGCGCGCCACCATCGTCGGCGCGACCTCGGGTGACACTGGCGGCGCCGCCATCGATGCCTTCGCCGGCCGCGACCGAACTGACATTTTCGTGATGTTCCCGCATGGCCGCGTCTCGCCGGTGCAGCAGCGGCAGATGACGACATCGACTGCCGCCAACGTCCAGGCGCTGGCGATCGAAGGCAATTTCGACGATTGCCAGGGCCTGCTGAAGGATATGTTCAACGATCATCGTTTTCGTGATCGCGTGTCGCTGTCGGGCGTCAATTCGATCAACTGGGCCCGCATCATGGCCCAGATCGTCTATTATTTTTCCTCGGCGCTTTCGCTCGGCGCGCCGGACAGGCCGGTCTCCTTTACCGTGCCGACCGGCAATTTCGGCGATATTTTCGCCGGTTACGCCGCCAAGAAGATGGGCCTGCCGATCGAGCGGCTGATCGTCGCCACCAACGACAACGACATATTGGCGCGCACTTTCGCGACCGGTGAATACCGCACCAAGGGTGTGTTTGCGACGACGTCGCCATCGATGGACATCCAGGTATCGTCGAACTTCGAGCGACTGCTGTTCGAGGCCTGCGACCGTAACGCAGAGACGGTGCGGCGTTACATGGCCGGCCTCAAGCAATCCGGCGCCTTCACCATCGAGACCGCAGAAATCGACCGGATGCGGTCCGAATTCGACGCCGGACGCGCTGATATGGACGAGGTTGCCGCCACCATCCGTTCAACGCTCGAATCCAGCAATTATCTGCTCGATCCGCACACGGCCGCGGCCGTGCATGTCGCCGCCGGCAAGGCTGACGGTGCAGTGCCGATGGTGGTGCTGGGCACGGCGCACCCGGCCAAGTTCCCGGCCGCGGTCGAAGCCGCCTGCGGCGTGTCGCCGGCCCTGCCCGCATGGCTGGGGTCCTTGATGTCAGCCGACGAAAAGTACACGGTACTTCCATCCGACCTGAAAATGGTGGAAGATTACGTGAGCCGCCACTCAAGGGCAGCGCGTTAGGGAGTACTTGCCATATGGGTGTTGAGGTAAGCCGTCTGTCGAACGGCCTGACAGTCGCCACCGAAACCCTTCCAAGCCTCGAATCCGTTGCCCTTGGCGCCTGGGTCAAGTCCGGCGCCCGCAATGAGCGTGACGACGAGCACGGAATGGCCCATCTGCTCGAGCATATGGCCTTCAAGGGTACGAAAAGGCGGACGGCCTTCGAGATCGCCTCGGAAATCGAGGATGTCGGCGGCGAGATCAATGCCGCCACATCAGTCGAGACGACGTCCTATTACGCCAGGGTGCTGTCCGACGATGTGCCGCTGGCGGTGGATATCCTTGCCGATATCCTGCAGGAGTCCGAATTCGACCCAGAGGAACTGGAGCGCGAGCAGCATGTGATCCTGCAGGAGATCGGCGCCGCGCACGACACGCCCGACGACATCGTCTTCGACCGTTTCACCGAGACCGCCTTCCGCCACCAGACGATCGGCCGCTCGATCCTCGGCACGCCGGAAACCGTCAAATCCTTCACCTCCAAACAGCTGCATGATTTCATAGAGCGCCAGTATGGCGCCGAGAAGATGGTGATCGTGGCGGCAGGCGACATTAAGCACGACAATTTCGTGCGCGAGGTCCAAAAGCAGCTCGGCGGTTTCCGCAGCAAGTCCGACAGCACGATGCCGCAATATGCGCAGTATGTCGGCGGCGATTTCCGCGAGGATCGCGACCTGATGGACGCGCAGATCGTGCTCGGCTTCGAAGGCCGAGCCTATCATGTGCGCGATTTCTACGCTTCGCAGGTGCTGTCGATGATCCTCGGCGGCGGCATGTCGTCCCGGCTGTTCCAGGAGGTCCGCGAAAAGCGTGGCCTGTGCTATTCGGTCTATGCCTTCCACTGGGGTTTTTCCGATACCGGCATCTTCGGCGTTCATGCCGCGACCGGGCAGAGCGACATTGCCGAACTGGTTCCGGTCATTATCGACGAGCTGCAGAAGGCCGGCGAGAATATCCTTCAGGAAGAGCTCGACCGCGCCCGCGCGCAATACCGCGCCGGCCTGATCATGTCGGCTGAAAGCCCGGCCAGCCGCGCCTCGCAGATCGCCAGGCAGCTGCTTCTGTTCGGCCGGCCGATCGCCAAGGAGGAGTTGATGGAACGGCTGTCGGCGCTGACCGTCGAGCGGCTGACCGACCTTTCGTCCCGGCTGTTTTCGACCAAGCCGACGCTGACCGCGGTTGGACCGGTGGGTACGCTCGCGCCCTATGAGGCGATTCTCGATTCGCTTGCGGGCACGCACACCACGGCCCGCAAGCTCGCCGTCTAAGCCTTCAAGCGCCGGTGTTCGCGCTCCCTTTCTTTCGCCGTGACCTGCCGGCACTGAAAGGCGACCGGGTCATGCTGCGCGTGCCCTACACCAACGACTATCGCGAATGGTCGGCGGTGCGCGGCGAAAGCCGTGCCTTCCTCGAACCGTGGGAGCCGCGCTGGACGCCCGATGAACTCGACCGCACCGCCTGGCGGCTGCGCATCGGCCGCTACCGCGAAGACTATGCGCAGGGAACCGCCATCGCCTTCTTCATCTTCGAGAAGGCGAGCGGCAAGCTTGCAGGCGGCATTACGCTCGGCAATATCCGCCACGGCGTCTCGCAAAGCGGCCATGTCGGCTACTGGATCGGGGAGCGGTTCGGCGGCCGCGGCCTGATGACCGACGCGGTCAAGGTGGTCTGCCGCTTCGCCTTCGATACGCTGAGGTTGCACCGGATCGAAGCTGCCTGTATTCCCGACAATGTCCGGTCGATCCGCGTGCTTGAAAAAGCCGGATTCCGGCGCGAAGGACTTCTGCGATCCTACCTCAGGATCAACGGCATCTGGCAGGACCACTACCTCTACGCCCGGATCGCGGACGATCCGCCGGGCGCTGGAACGAAGGACTGATTTTTGACGAATTTCCTGCGAAACGGGTCGCTGTTGGCCTTTGTTCTGGCGGTTGTCGTCACGCTTTGCGCGGCGCTCCCGGCCTTCGCCGTCGAACCGATCAAGATTGCCCGCGACGATGTCGCGCTCGACCTGTCGCGCGCCGTCCAGATCTACGTCAATCAGGGCGAAAACTTCCAGGTGTCGACCGCGCCCGGTCCCGACGGCATCGTGCGGCGCATCGAGGTCGAGGCCAATGACGCGCGCTCGAGCGGCGACTGGGCGGTGTTCGCGCTCGCCAACACCACCGACCAGCAGCTCGACCGGCTGATCGTGGCGCCGCATTTCCGGCTGGTGAATTCCGGCATCTTCTGGCCCGATCTCGGCGCCACCCGCATCGCCGCGATCACCCCCAGCGAGGGCTTCGCGCTCGACCGCCAGTCAAGCTCCGACGCCGACGTGTTCCGGGTGACGCTGAACCCGGGAACGGTGATCACCTTCATCGCCGAACTCGCCTCGCCGAAGCTGCCGCAGGTCTATCTATGGGAGCCGGAAGCCTACAAGGACTCGGTCAATTCCTATACGCTGTTCCGCGGCATCGTTATCGGCATCGCCGGGCTGCTGGCGCTCTTCCTGACCATCCTTTTCGTCGTCAAGGGAACCTCGATGTTTCCGGCGACAGCCGCACTTGCGTGGGCGGTACTTGCCTATATCTGCGTCGATTTCGGCTTTCTAAACAAGATCATAGAGATATCGCCCGGGAACGAGCAGATGTGGCGGGCGGGAACGGAGGTGGCGCTTGCGGCGACCTTCGTGGTGTTCCTGTTCGCCTATCTCAACCTCAACCGGTGGCACGGCCATTTCAGCTATGGCGCGCTGGTCTGGATCCTCGGTCTGGTGCTGATTGCGGGTGTGGCCATCATCGATCCGGCCGTCGCCGCCGGTATTGCCCGGCTGTCCTTTGCCGCCACCGCGCTGACCGGGCTCGGCCTCATCATCCTGCTCGGTCTTCGTGGTTACGACCGTGCGATCATGCTGGTGCCCAGTTGGGTGATGGTGCTGCTATGGCTGTGCGGGTCGTGGATGGCAATCACCGGCATGCTCGACAACGACATCGCCCAGCCGGCATTGGGCGGCGGGCTGATCCTGATCATCCTTTTGATCGGCTTCACCGTCATGCAGCATGCCTTTGCCGGCGGCGCGCTGCATCAGGGCCTGTTCTCCGATCTTGAGCGCCAGGCGCTGGCCGTCGCCGGCTCCGGCGACACGGTGTGGGACTGGGACGTGCTGCGCGACCGCGTCGTCACTAAGCCCGACGTCAGCATCCAGCTTGGCCTGGCGCCCAACAGCCTGGGGGGTGCGGCCCGCAACTGGCTGCCGGTGCTGCATGCCGACGACCGCGACACGTTCCGCACCACCCTCGACGTGGTGCTCGAACATCGGCGCGGCCGGGTCTCGCAGAATTTCCGCCTGCGCGGCGCCGACGGGCACTACCACTGGTTCTTGCTTCGGGCGCGGCCGGTGATCGGCTCGGACGGCGAAGTGATTCGCTGCGTCGGCACCATGGTCGACGTCACCGAGCAGAAAAAGTCCGAGGAAAGGCTGCTGCACGATGCCGTTCACGACAATCTGACCGGCCTGCCCAACCGCGAACTTCTGATGAACCGGCTGGAAGCCATCATCTCGATCGCGCGCACCGAAGAGAAGGTGCGCCCCACCGTCTTCGTCATCGACATCGACCGCTTCAAGCAGGTCAATGACGGGCTTGGCATCTCGGCCGGCGACACCATCCTGCTCACCATTGCGCGCCGCTTGCACCGGCTGTTGAAACCGAAGGATTCGCTGTCGCGCTTTGCCGGTGACCAGTTCGCCCTGATGCTGCTCTCGGAACAGGAACCCTCCCGCATCGCGGCGGTGGCAGACGCCATCAAGCACGCCATCAACAACCCGATCACCTTCGCCAAGCGCGAGATCGTGCTGACTGCCTCGATCGGCCTGATCACCTGGACCTCGGCGCAGACTTCGGCAGAAGACATGGTCAAGGACGCCGAGCTTGCCATGCACCAGGCCAAGCGCTTCGGCGGCGACAGGATCGAGCCGTTCCGGCCGGCCTTCCGCACCGTCGGCACCGACCGGCTGCAATTCGAATCCGATCTGCGCCGCGCCATCGAGCGGCGCGAATTCACCCTTGCCTACCAGCCGATCGTGCGGCTGGAGGACGGCAGCATTGCCGGCTTCGAAGCGCTGCTGCGTTGGGACCATCCGCGCCGCGGCATGATCCCGCCCGGCGATTTCATTCCGGTCGCCGAAAGCTGTGGCCTGATCGTGCAGCTTGGGCTGTTTGCCATGCAGCAGGCGGCCGAAGACCTCGCCGGCTGGCAAAAGCAGATCGGCGACACCCCGCTGTCGGTGTCGGTCAATCTGTCCAGCCGCCAGCTGATCCGCCGCGACCTGGTCAGCGATGTCCGCTCGGTCATCGCCCGCGCCAATCTGAAGCCGCGCTGCTTCCGGCTCGAACTTACCGAATCGCTGGTCATGGACAATCCAGAGCAAACCTCGCATGTGCTGACCAAGCTCAAGCAGCTCGGCATCGGCCTGTCGCTGGACGATTTCGGCACCGGCTATTCCTCGCTCGCCTATCTGACCCGCTTCCCCTTCGACACCATCAAGATCGACAAGAGCTTCGTCGACGACGCGACGCCGAAGCGGGCGGTGCTGCTCAAATCCATGGTCAACATGGCGCATGAACTCGGCCTGTCGGTGGTGGCCGAGGGCATTTCCGACGAAAGCGATGCGCTGGAATTGCGCCAGATGGGCTGCGAATATGTGCAAAGCTTCATGTTCGGCGCGCCGATGCCAGGCGACCAGGTGCTGAAGGCGTTGAAAGAGCAGTACCCGATGACGCAGGCGTGACGGGTGAGGCATGCGTCGTGCAGGCGCGTGGTTACATTGGAATGAACCCCTGAAGCGACCGCGCCTTCGTCATCCTAGGGCGAAGCAAGGAGCGCAGCGACGCGGCGCAGACCTTAGGATGGCGAAAGTGGCGGGCGGCTTCGGCTAGTCGCGAAGGTTCGGCGGAACGTCGGCGAAGGCGAGGCCTCAGGCGTGCCCCGCGGCCAGGCTCAAATGCGCCAGATCAATCCCGATCGATGCCAGGATGCGGTCGTACTTCCGCTCGATGTCGGCGTCGAACAGCAGCTCCGGCGTGGCCGGACAGGTCAGCCAGCCATTCTCGGCGATCTCGGTTTCCAGCTGGCCGGCGCCCCAGCCGGAATAGCCGAGCGCCATCAACGCGCGCCGCGGGCCGCGGCCGGACGAGATGGCGCGCAATATGTCGACCGTCGCGGTCAGGCAGATATCGTCGGAGACGGTGAGCGAGGATTCCACCCGGTAGTCGCCCGAGTGCAGGACGAAGCCGCGGCTGCGGTCCACCGGGCCGCCATTGCGCACGACGAAGTCGCGGGCCTGCGCCGGCAGCCTGATCGCCTCCTGCTCGTTCATGATGCCGAGCTGCACCAGAAGATCGGGAAACAGCATCTGTTGCGTCTGGTTGATGATCAGGCCCATGGCGCCTTCATCGCTGTGCGCACAGATGTAGATGACCGAGCGCGTGAAGCGATCGTCCTTCATGCCGGGCATGGCAATCAGAAACTGGTCGTCAAGAAAGCCGCGTCCACCGGCCGTCTTTTTGTGGCGCAACAAGTCCATGGACTGGAGCGTAACGCGTTTCCGGGACGCCGAAAAGATGCGCCGCGTGCGATTCGGCCAAAGCCCAACGGTTGGAACAACGGAATCTTGACTGCGAACTTCACTCGGCCGATTGCTTGAAGCCAACTGTTCCTTGCCCGAAGGTCACGCAAATATGATACGCAGAGCGCCATGAAAACATTGCGCGGCCATGAACTGACGATCAAATCAACGCCATGCAAAGCTTGAATATCCTGCTGCTCGGTATTGCTATCGGATGCGGAGCAGTCCTGCCCGCCGCCGCCTCCTCGTCGGAATGGTACAACAGCGAAGGCGGCAAGGTGCGGCTGGTGACAACAGGCAAGGCCGACGAGGCCGGTCGCATACAGGGCGTGCTCGACATCGCGCTCAAGCCCGGCTGGAAAACTTATTGGCGCGATCCGGGCGACGCCGGCGTGCCGCCGCAGATCGACGTTTCGGCCAGCACCAACATCACCGATGCGGCGTTTTCCTTCCCGCCGCCGCAGCGCCATGACGACGGCTACGGCAAATGGGCCGGCTACAGCCATCCGGTCTCGCTGCCGGTGACATTCACTTTGTCGTCGCCTGGGGATGCGGCCGTCATCGATGCCGACATCTTTCTTGGCATCTGCGAGACGATCTGTATTCCGGTGCAGACGCGGCTGAGCGTCGATCCCGCCGCCGATCCCGACAATGCCGAGGATGCGGCGCTGGTGAAGGCTGCACTCGCCACCTTGCCCGCGCCTGCCAAGCCCGATTTCGGGATCAAGGTGCTGCCGGGCGACCATGAGACGCTGATGGTCGAGGCGACTTTTCCCGGAGATCCGGAGGCGGCGGATTTATTCGTCGCCGGGGGACGCGATTATATGTTCGGGGCGCCTGCACGCAGCGAAAAGGACGGCCGGCTGGTATTTACCATTCCGATCCTCGACCGGCCGTCGACGACACCGACCGATGGCGGGTTGTATTACACCCTGACAAGTGCCGAAGGCGCGGTCGAGGGCGTTCTGCCGTTCCCCTGATACCGAACCCGATCAGGGCTTTCCCTTGATCCAGGCCTTGTCGGCGGTTGCGGGAGATGCCCGATTTCGCTATCGCAAGAAACCTTCCCTGCTTTTCACACGAGGACCATCATGACGATTGCCGTTGGCGACAAACTGCCCGATGCGACCTTCAAGGAAATGACCGCCGACGGCGCCAAGGTGATCACCTCGGCCGAGATTTTCGCGGGCAAGAAGGTCGTGCTGTTCGGCGTTCCAGGCGCCTTCACGCCGACCTGCAGCAACAATCATCTGCCGGGCTATCTCGAGAACCACGATGCCATCCTGGCCCGCGGCGTCGACACCATCGCCGTCGTCTCCGTCAACGATGTCCATGTCATGGGCGCCTGGGCCAATTTCACCGGCGGTCAAGGCAAGATCCTCTATCTCGCCGACGGCAATGGCGACTTCGCCAGGTCGATCGGCCTCGACTCCGACTATTCCAGCGGCGGCATGGGATTGCGCTCGAAGCGCTTCTCGATGATCGTCGACAACGGCAAGGTCACCGCGCTCAATGTCGAGACCAAGCCAGGAGTCGACACATCGGGTGCCGCTCACATTCTGAGCCAGCTCTAAACCGCAGCGGCCGCGTCGGCTCATGAGCGCCATGGCCTGACGACCACGCGCTTCCAGCCGGATTGCCTGCTTTGGGGGACATCGACGATGTTTGACATCATCTGGCGCAGCGTTGCGATCGGCATCGGCGCCACGGTGCTGATGGATCTTTGGGCGCTGTTCCTGCATCTGGCGCTCAGCCAGCCGCGGCCGAACTGGGGGCCGCCCGGCCGCTGGGTCTGGCACCTTAGGGAAGGCAAGGTTTTCCACGACGATATCGCCCAAGCCGCACCCTATGCGCATGAGCAGGCGCTGGGCTGGGCTTTCCACTATGTCACCGGCATCGTCTACGGCTTCATCCTGGTGGCGCTGGTGGGCACGGCATGGCTGGACGCGCCGACCTTCCTGCCGGCCTTCATCCTCGGCATGGTCACCATCGGCGCCGGCTGGTTCCTGCTGGCGCCCGGCATGGGCGCCGGCTGGGCTGCCTCAAAGCGCCCCAACGCGATGCAGATCCGCGCCTTCAATGTGATCTCGCACACGGTGTTCGCGCTCGGCCTCTACGGCACGGCCCTGCTGATCCGCTGAGGACAGGTTCTATCCGCTGGTCGCCAGCGGCTTCATCGCCGCTACGGTGTCGATGATCTCCTGACATCCGCTTTAGCGCGGCGCCAGACTGTCTATCGGCCGCCATCCGTGGACGACGCGGCGCGTGCCGACATCATAGGCGAAGTAATTGCCGCCGCCGGCCGGCTGATCCGCCTCGCGGCTGATTGCGCGATCGCTGAGCGAGAGCAGCAAGAGCGTTCCGACGCCGCCATGGCCGACGAAGGCAATGTCGCCGCCATCGGCAGCACCCAGCACCGTTTCGACCTCGCTGACAATGCGTTGCTGGGCATCGATGGCCCGCTCCCAGCCGCGGATGCTTTTGTGCGGGTTGGCGAAGAACTGGTCGGCGACCGCCTCGAACTCCGGCGGCGGCAGGAAGCCGGTTGCCGACCGATCGTTCTCATGCATGCGCTCCCGCACCTCGACCGCGAGGCCGAGGTGTTTGCCAAGAATCTCGGCGGTTTCGATCGCCTTGCGTTCGGCCGACGAGACGACCCGCCGGATCGACCCGACCCATGGCTGCTCGAGCATGGCTGATGCTCGAGCCCGTCCGATCTCGGACAGCCCCCAGTGCGGCACGGGAACGTTGGCATCGATCTGAACCTGGGGATGGGTGATGTAGTATACGATCGGCATGAGTGAGATCCCCTGCCGATAGCTTGAGCTCAATAGCTTTGGGTCGAGCGCCGTGCCCGTGGCGCCGCAGGCTGCTTCTCGGATGCCGCCGGCTTCAGCGCCGCCGCAGGCTTCGGCGCCACAGGTTTTAACGGACTCTTCTTGAACGGCGCCATGCCTTCCCTTGCGAGTTCGTCGGCGCGTTCGTTCTCGGTATGGCCGGCATGGCCCTTGACCCAGTTCCAGGTCACCTTGTGGCGCCGATTGGCCTCATCCAGCGCCTGCCACAGTTCACCGTTCTTGACCGGCTTCTTGTCGGCGGTCTTCCAGCCGTTTTTCTTCCAGCCGTGGATCCATTTGGAGATACCGTCCATGACATATTTGCTGTCGGTGTGAAGCTCGACGGAGCACGGCTCCTTCAGCGCATTCAGCGCCGAGATGGCGGCCAGCAGCTCCATACGGTTATTGGTCGTCTCGGCCTCGCCGCCCGACAATTCCCTGGTCTTGCCGTTGAAGCGCAGGATGGCGCCCCAGCCGCCGGGACCGGGATTGCCCGAGCAGGCACCGTCGGTGAAGATTTCAACCTGCTTGGTCATGTCAGTCCGTATTCCGAAGGCGACCTGATCGCGCGGTGGAAGCGCATGCGGCGGATATATTCGGTCGGATCGCGCTTCATGACCAGCCCGCCCTCGGGAACCGTCAGCCAGTCATAGAGCCGGGTCAGCATAAAGCGCAGCGCCGAGCCGCGCGAAAGCATCGGCAGCGCTGCTTTCTCGCCCTCGCTCAAAGGCCGCACGCTCTGATAGCCGGCCAGCAGCGCCGTGCCTTTGGTCAGGTTGAAGGAGAAATCCTTCTCGAAACACCAAGCATTGAGGCAGGTGGCGACGTCATAGGCGTAGAGGTCGTTGCAGGCGAAATAGAAGTCGATGAGGCCGGACAGTTTCTCGCCGAGGAAGAAGACATTGTCGGGAAACAGATCGGCATGGATGATGCCTGCCGGCAGGCCTTGCGGCCAATGGCGTCCGAAGTCGGCGAAATCCGCGTCGACCTCGGCCGCCAGTCCCGGCTCGACCTCGTCGGCGCGGTCGCGCGAGGCGTTCCACAATTTGCGCCAGCCCTCGATGGCCAGTGCGTTGTCACGCGTCATCGCAAAATCCTGGCCGGCGAGATGCAGGGCGGCGAGCGCCTTGCCGACCTCCGCGCAATGCGCCGCTGTCGGCCGCCGGAGCGACAGGCCTTCGAGGAAGGTGATGATGACCGCGGGACGGCCGGCCAGCGTGCCGATGACGGTGCCGTCATGCGCGGTCACCGGCAACGGGCAGGAAATGCCTTTGCGGGCGAGATGGCCCATCAGGCCGAGGAAGAACGGCAGGTCGGCCTTGTCGACGCGCTTCTCGTAGAGCGTCAGTATGTAAGAGCCGCTTGAGGTGTGCAGCAGGAAATTCGAATTCTCCGTGCCTTCGGCGATACCCTTGTAGGACAAGAGTTCGCCGACCGGATATGCCCTCAGGAACGCGCCGAGTTCGCCCTCATTGACGTCGGTGTAGACCGCCATGGGCTGTTCACGCGGCTCCGTTGACGAAGGCCATGTCGGCCCGCGTCAGTTCGACATCGCGCAGAACCCGCATGACTGGAAAATCCTCCGTTTCGGTGGCCGTGATCGCCAGGTCGATGTTCACCTCGAAGCGCTGGCGGAAGGCGTCGATGATCTCGTCGACGATGATCTCCGGCGCCGACGCGCCGGCAGACAGGCCGAGCGTCGAGATATTTGTGATGTCATTCCACGGAATTTCGGCGGCGCGCTGTACGAGAAGCGACATGGTGGCGCCGGCGCGCTCCGCCACTTCGACAAGACGGCGCGAATTGGAGGAATTGGGCGCACCGACGATCAGATAGAGATCGGCGCCGGCGGCGGTTTCCTTGACCGCTTCCTGGCGGTTGGTGGTGGCGTAGCAGATCGATTCGGCGGCCGGTGCATGCAGTTGCGGGAAGCGCTCCTGCAGCACCCGCAATATGCCGGCAGTGTCTTCGACCGACAACGTTGTCTGGCTTACGAAGCCGAGCGCTTCCGGGTCGGCGGGGGCAAAGGTCCCAGCGTCGGCTTCGGTCTCGATCAGCGTGACGGCGCCTTCAGCCAGTTGGCCCATGGTGCCGATCACTTCGGGATGGCCGGCATGGCCGATCAGAAGCACATGGCGGCCGAGCCGCTGATGGCGCATCGCCTGCTTGTGCACCTTGGACACCAGCGGGCAGGTGGCGTCGAGATAGAAGAGCTCGCGTGCCTTGGCGTCGGCCGGCACCGATTTCGGCACGCCGTGGGCCGAGAAGACAACCGGCGACTTGCGGTGCTCGGCCGGGATTTCCGAGAGTTCCTCGATGAAAACCGCGCCAAGGCTTTGCAGGCCCTCGACGACATAGCGGTTGTGCACGATCTCGTGGCGGACATAGACCGGCGCGCCGTATTTCTTCAACGCCAGCACGACGATCTGGATCGCGCGGTCGACACCGGCGCAAAAGCCGCGCGGCTGGCAGAGCCGGATCGTCAGCGGTGGTTTTGTGGCGGTCTGCAGCATGATTCCAGATCGGTTGATCGTATCGTTTGGCGAAATGAGGTGTGCACCCCTGCCCTGTCAAGGGCAGTTGGATCAGGTTGAATGGTCAACCTGATCTAACTCTTTGTTGGAGCATGATCTTGTCCGAAACCGGTTCCCACTTTTCGGGATCATGCTCTGGATCATTCAGTCTTTGCCGGACGGCGCAGCCTGATGATCAGAACCGCGGCAAGAGCCGCCGCCAGGCCATACCAGGTGAAGGCATATTGCAGATGAGAATTCGGCAGGTCGATGATGGTGACGCCGCCGACCGGCAGCCCGCCCGGGTTCGGCGTCTTGTCGGCGTCGATGAAGATCGGCACCAGCACGGCACCGGCCGGCAGGCCGGCACTCGCCGCCATGACGTCACGATCCTTCCAGTAGAAGATGTTCTTGGCCACGTCATTGTCGGGCAGCATCATCGACGGCTTGGCCGGCAGCGGGTTGCGCGCCAGGCCGGTGACCGTGACCTTGCCGGTCACCTGCCCTTGCGGGCGCTTGGCGGCATCCTTGACATCATAGGGAACGAAGCCGCGGTTGATCAGGACATAGCGGCCATCGTCGAGGGCCAGCGGGGTATAGACGTTGAAGCCGGCGTCGCCGTCCCATGTGGCGTAGAAATGCCGCTCGCCGGAGTGCAGGAACGTCCCGCTGACGGTGACCGGCGTGTAGTCGACATCACCGGTGGCGGCGAATTCCTTCTCGACGTCCGCCAACGGCTGCGGCGCTGAATGGGTGCGCTGGTCGATGGTCTGCAGAAGGGCTTCCTTCCAGTACAGGCGCTGCACCTGCCATGTGCCAAGCCCGAGCAGGATGACGAACACCACCAGGCCGAGGCCGAGCAGCAATGCCGTCTTCGGCCGCGAGCGGCCGGCGGGCTTGGTCAGCGCCTCGCTCATTGCCCCTGGTCCAGGCGGCCTTCGGCCGCCTTGTTGGCGTATTGAAGCGTCAGCAGCACCCCCTTGATCAACCTCAGCGCCGTCAGGCACAGTCCCACGGCCAGCGGTATCCAGATGATGAAATGCAGCCAGAGCGGCGGGCTCAGCGTGACCTCCACCCACAGCGCCAGCCCCACGACGATGAAGCCGATGATCAGGATGACGAACACCGCCGGGCCGTCGCCGGCATCGGCGTAGGAATAGTCGAGGCCGCAATTGTTGCAGCGCTTGCCGACGGTGAGGAAGCCGGAAAACAGCCGTCCTTCGCCGCAGCGCGGGCAGCGTCCGTGCAGGCCGGCCGAGATCGGCTCAATGGGTGGCCAGATCGCCCTATCTTCACTCATGGATAGTCATGCTTTACGGCTCGATTTCGATCAGCGTTCCATCCGGCACCATAGTCCAGATTTCGTCCATGTCGCAGTCGGTAACCCCAATGCAGCCATCGGTCCAGTCGACCAATTGAAGCAGCCAGCCCGACCAGCCGAATCCGTTGGCCATTGATGGGGCGCCGAAAAGAAGAAAGGCGACCGCGTTGCCGCGACCGCCCTTCTGATTTGTCGGTTCGGTGAAAGCCGTCAGTGGCCTTCGATCACCGCGCCGACCGATCCCCAGACGTAGATCGATGCGAACAGGAACAGCCAGACCACGTCGACGAAGTGCCAGTACCAGGCAGCCGCCTCGAAGCCGAAATGCTGCTTGGGCGTGAAATCGCCTTTCCAGGCGCGGATCAGGCAGACCAGCAGGAAGATGGTGCCGATGATGACGTGGAAGCCATGGAAGCCGGTCGCCATGAAGAAGGTGGCGCCGTAGATGGAATCCTTGAAGCCGAACGGAGCGTGCATGTACTCGTAGGCCTGCACCATGGTGAACAGCATGCCGAGGCCGACGGTCAGCACCAGGCCGTTGATCAGGCCCTTGCGGTCGCCATGGATGAGCGAATGGTGCGCCCATGTCACCGTGGTGCCCGACAGAAGCAGGATGATGGTGTTGTAGAGCGGCAGATGGAAGGGATCGAGGACTTCGAGACCCTTCGGCGGCCAGACGCCGCCAGTGAAAGCGGTGCGGGCGTAATTCTGCACTTCGCTCGGAAACAGGCTGGCATCGAAATAGGCCCAGAACCAGGCAACGAAGAACATCACTTCCGAAGCGATGAACATGATCATGCCGTAGCGCAGATGCAGCGACACGACGCGCGTGTGGTGGCCCTCATGCGCTTCCTTGATGGTGTCCGACCACCAGGCAAACATCGTGTAGAGGACGATGACCAGGCCGATGAAGAACAGCCATGGGTTCGCGATGTTGTGGCCGAAAATCGGAAAATCGCCGTTCTTGAGATACTGCATCAGGGCGACGCCGCCGACTGCAGTCACCAGCGCGCCGATCGACCCCAGGAAGGGCCACGGGCTCGGGTTGACGAGATGGTAGTCGTGTTGTGGTTTTGCGTGCGCGTCTGCCATATCAACCCCCGAGATTTGCTTCGGTATCTGAAACTTTGCTGCTGCTGTCCGGCGTCGATGACGCCACCGGCTTGTTCTTTTGGACCGGGAACATCGTGTAGGACAGGGTGATCGTCTTCAAGTCCTTCAGTTCCGGCACGTTGACGATATCGGGATCCACATAGAACACGACCGGCATGTCCAGCGTCTCGCCGGGCTTCAGCGTCGTGTCGGTGAAGCAGAAACACTCGACCTTGTTGAAGTAGGGGCCCGCCAGTTCCGGCTGCACGTTGAAGGTGGCGCGGCCGGTAACGGCGCGGTCGAACTTGTTGGTGGCGCTGTAATGCGCCTGCGTGGTCTCGCCGATCTTGATGGTGACCGAACGGGCGACCGGCTGGAACTGCCACGGAATGCCGTTGGTGTTGGCGTCGAAGCGCACGGTGATGTCGCGGTCGAGGATGCGGCCGGCATATTGCTTTTCGGCGCGCTGCGTCGTGCCGCCATAGCCGGTGGCCTGGCAGAACATCTTGTAGAGCGGCACCGCGGCGTAGGCCATGCCGATCATGCCGCCGAAGAAGGCGACGCAGACGGCGGCGACGACGCGGTTGGTGTTCTTCTTCCTGGGATCGGTCACGGTCTGGCGGGTCATCATCGGCCTCATCCGGTATGGCCGAATTTCACGATGGTCGCGACGTAGAAGATGACGACCAGAATCGCCAGCGCGACGCCGATCGCCGCCGAACGGTTGCGCCGCGCCTTCTTCTGGCTTTCGGTCAGCGTGACCAGTTCAAGCTTCTTGTCGATCATGGTCATGCTCCACCGATGGCCAAAGCGCGACCGACGACACAGTCGGCAAGATAGATGGCGAAGATGGCGAAGAGGTAGAGCAGCGAATAGGCGAACAGAGCCTTGGCCGGCTTCATGACGCGGTCGCTATCGGTCATGCACAGCACTTTCCAGGCATACCAGACGAAGCCGGCGCCGAGAGCCACTGATGCGACACCATAGATGGCGGTGGTGAAACCGAGCAACCAGGGCAGCACGCCGATCGGCGCCAGGATCAGGGCGTAGGCAAAGATCTGGCGGCGGGTCGAGGCCTGGCCGGCAACGTTCGGCATCATCGGGATGCCAGCCTTGGCGTAGTCGTCGGACTTGAACAGCGCCAGCGCCCAGAAGTGCGGCGGCGTCCACAGGAAGATGATCAGGAACAGGACGAGGCTTTCCAGGCTCACCGTTCCGGTCACCGCGGCCCAGCCGATGACCGGCGGGATGGCGCCGGCGGCGCCGCCGATGACGATGTTCTGCGGCGTCGAGCGCTTCAGCCACATCGTGTAGACGACGGCGTAGAAGAAGATGGTGAAGGCAAGCAGCGCCGCCGACAGCCAGTTGACCAGCACGCCCAGCGTCATCACCGACAGCACCGAAAGCACAAGGCCGAAGCTCAGGGCTTCGCCGGGCAGGATGCGGCCGGAGGGTACCGGGCGGCCGGCGGTCCGGCTCATTACCGCGTCGATGTCGGCGTCGTACCACATGTTGAGCGCACCAGAGGCGCCGGCGCCGATGGCAATGGCCAGGATGGCGATCACCGCCAGCAGCGGGTTGATGGTCACGGGTGCAGCGACCATGCCGACAAAGGCCGTGAACACCACCAGCGACATGACGCGCGGCTTCAGCAGGGCGAAGAAATCGCCCGACGTGGCTTCCGACATGCGAAAGCCCGCTTCGTCAATCATTGGGTCGTCGACAAGGGCCATGCGTACATAAGTCCAATCATTCCGTTGGCCGAAAACCGCCGGCGGGCCGGCGGTTTCGTATTCGGGCTGCCTTACTTGATCTTCGGCAGTTGTTCCCACTGGTGGAAGGGCGGCGGCGAAGGCAGCTGCCATTCGAGCGTCGTTGCACCCTCGCCCCACGGATTGGCGCCGGCGACGCGCTTCTTCTGGAAGGCCTCGAACACGCCATAGAGGAAGATCACCACGCCGACGGCCGATATATAGGAGCCGTAGGACGACACCATGTTCCAGCCGGCGAACGCGTCAGGATAATCGATGGTGCGGCGCGGCATACCGGCGAGGCCGAGGAAATGCTGCGGGAAGAAGATCAAATTGACGCCGACGAAGGTGACCCAGAAGTGGGTGTTGGCGATCACCGGCGAGTACATATAGCCGGTCATCTTGGGGAACCAGTAGTACCAGCCGGCGAAGATGGCGAAGACCGCGCCAAGCGACAGCACATAGTGGAAGTGGGCAATGACGAAATAGGTGTCATGCAGCGAGCGGTCGAGGCCCGCATTGGCGAGCTGGACGCCGGTGACACCGCCGACCGTGAACAGGAAGATGAAGCCCAGCGCCCACAGCATCGGCGTCTTGAACGAGATCGAGCCGCCCCACATCGTCGCGATCCAGGAGAAGATCTTCACGCCTGTCGGCACGGCGATGACCATGGTGGCAAAGACGAAATAGCGCTGCGTGTCGAGCGACAGGCCGGTCGTGTACATGTGGTGCGCCCAGACGATGAAGCCGACGGCGCCGATCGCGACCATGGCGTAGGCCATGCCGAGATAGCCGAACACCGGCTTCTTCGAGAAGGTCGAGACGATGTGGCTGATGATGCCGAAGCCCGGCAGGATCAGGATGTACACTTCGGGGTGACCAAAGAACCAGAACAGATGCTGGAACAGGATCGGATCGCCGCCGCCATCCGGGGCGAAGAAGGTGGTGCCGAAATTGCGGTCGGTAAGCAGCATGGTGATGCCACCGGCCAGAACCGGAAGCGACAAGAGCAGCAGGAAGGCGGTGATCAGAACCGACCAGGCAAATAGCGGCATTTTGTGCAGCGTCATGCCCGGCGCGCGCATGTTGAAAATGGTGGTGATGAAGTTGATGGCGCCGAGGATCGAGGACGCGCCGGCAATGTGGATCGACAGGATCGCCAGATCCATGGCCGGCCCGGGCTGGCCGGAGGTCGACAGCGGCGGATAGAGCGTCCAGCCGCCGCCAACGCCATAGGCGCCGGGCGCGCTCGGCATGAAAGCCGAAGCGATGAGCAGCAGGAAGGCCGGCGGCAGCAGCCAGAACGAGATGTTGTTCATGCGCGGGAAGGCCATGTCAGGCGCGCCGATCATGATCGGCACCATCCAGTTGGCGAAGCCGCCGATCAGCGCCGGCATGACCATGAAGAAGATCATGATCAGCGCGTGCGCGGTGCCGAAGGCGTTGTACATGCTCTTGCCGCCGTCGATGGCGGCATCGCCGTTCATGCCATAGACCATCTGCGCCAGACCGGTGAAGATCTGGATGCCCGGCTCCTGCAGCTCCATGCGGATGACGACCGAAAGCGCGCCGCCGACGATGCCCGCGAAGATCGCGAAGATCAGGTAGAGCGTGCCGATGTCCTTGTGGTTGGTGGAGTACACCCACCGGACCCAGCCATGATAGGGCTTGTGGTCGTGGTCGTCGTGAGCTGCAGCTTCTGCCATGGTCGGCTCCGTTCCCTAATTCTTGCTAACCCGCGGCATCAATTGCCGGCGGCCGCTACCTTGTTGGTACCGTCGACCTCGGCCATCAGCGCCTTGTTGGCGCCGGGGAGGTCGGTCTTGGCTGCTGCCAGCCAGGTCTTGTACTGCGCATCGGATACGACGCGGACGGCGATCGGCATGAAGGCATGGTCCTTGCCGCAGAGCTGCGAGCACTGGCCGTAATAGATGCCTTCCTTTTCCGCCTTGAACCACGTCTCGTTGGTGCGGCCGGGAACCGCGTCCATCTTGATGCCGAAGGCCGGCACGGCAAAGGAATGGATCACGTCGGCTGCGGTAACGAGGACGCGCGTCATGGTGTTGACCGGCACGACCAGCTCGTTGTCGACCGCCAGCAGGCGCGGATAGACCTTGCGGTCTTCCTTGCCGATCGCGGCGCGGTCGGCGTCCTGCAGGATGGCCGAGTTGAAGGAGAGCGTGTTCTCGGTCTGGTACTCATAGTCCCAGTTCCACTGATTGCCCGTTACCTTGACGGTCAGCTTGGCCTCTTCCGGCGGCGTGTACTGCGCCGTCAGCAGTTGGAACGAGGGAATGGCGATGAACAGCAGGACGACGACCGGCCCGACTGTCCAGATGATCTCGATCAGCGTGTTGTGACTGGTCTTTGACGGAACCGGGTTTTTGCTGGCGCGGAACCTGAAGATGCACCAGGCGAGAAGCGCCAGAACCAAAGCAGTGATCGGGACGACGAACCACATCGTGTAGTTCCCGAACCACTCGATCTGCCGCATCATGTCTGTCGCCGGCGGCTGAAAAGTCATCTCCCACGGCTGCGGCTGGGCCGCATGGGCGGAGGCACCGGCGAAAAATGCGGCGGCGGCGCCTGCCGTTGCCATCAATTTGGCGCTTGCTGGGAATTTTCTCATCGCCCTCTTCATCTCCCGGTTCCTCGCGATCGCGACGCAAGAATATCGAACAATGCCGGGATGGGAATCCCGGACAGTCCCAAGGGTGGTTCAAACCATACTCTATTTCCCTCCGCAAGAAAGGAGCGGGCGAAACCGTGCGGCATTTTTGCGCGCAAGTGCTGCCGCGCTGTTTCGACGGCCTCGTGGCCCGCGCGGGTCGTTGACAGACAGGCTATGCGGGCTTGTGTCCGGAATGCGCCCGACGGTCGCAATTCGGGCGAATTTGCTAGGGAAAAGCGCATTATTGCGCCTGCCGGGGCTGACCGGCGGTCGCCCTATCCTTTACTTGGCCTTGGCGCGGCTTAAAGTGCCGTGATTCGCAATGGAGCCGTCATGACCTCTTGGCTTTCGAGAAACGCCTGGCATTCGAAGAGCGCCTGGCATTCGAAAAGCGCTTGGCTTTCGAGAAGCGGGGCGAAGGTCGTTTTTCTCGCCGCCCTGATCGGTATCGGCTCGTCCGCAACCGGCGTCGCCAATGCAGCGCAGCCCAGCGGCACGGTCAAGTCAACGCATGGCGCGTGGTCGATCATCTGCGACACGCCGGCCGGCGCCACCTCGGAACAATGCGTGATGATGCAGAACGTCGTTGCCGAGGATCGCCCGGAAATGGGACTGTCCGTCGTCGTCCTGCGCACCGCCGACAACAAGGCCGAGATCCTGCGCGTGCTGGCCCCGCTCGGCGTTCTGCTGCCCAATGGCCTGGGCCTCAATGTCGACGGCAAGGATATTGGCCGCGCCTATTTCGTGCGCTGCTTCCAAGACGGCTGCTATGCCGAGGTCATTCTCGAAAAGCAGCTGCTCGATACGCTGAAGACCGGGACGTCGGCCACCTTCATCGTCTTCCAGACGCCGGAAGAAGGCATCGGCATCCCCGTCGACCTCAAGGGCTTCGCCGACGGTTTTGCCGCCCTGCCCTGAGCTTGATGCTTGCGAAACCGTCTTTCCTCACAATTCCCACGGGTTTGATCTTTGGCTGTGGGGGTCATCATGCGTGCTTGTTCTTTGCTTTTGTCGACCGGTCTAATCCTGACCGGCGCCGTTTCCGTCGCCTTTGCCGAGGATTCCGAAATCATCACGGCGCCCGATCCGGCCGTCATTTTCGAGCTTGCGAAAGGCTATGGCTCGGCCAAGATGGACAAGGACGACGGGGCGATCCGATGGTCTCGGGCCGGCTTCAGGGCATGAAATATGTCATCTACTTCTATGGCTGCGAAAACCATGAGAAGTGCAAGTCGATCCAGTTCTCCTCGGGCTATACCGACCCCTTCACGGCCGACCAGGCCAATGAATGGAACAAGAAATATCGCTGGGTGAAGGCCTTTTCGGGTGACGGGTCGAACTTCAAGATGGATGTCATGTTCAGGGGCGGGGCTACCCGCTCCTACCTGCTGCGGATCGTCATTGCGGATTGTGCAGGCGCGTCTTCGCGCCTACATCGTGGCAACACCATTCCTCCTGTGAGCGGACCTGCCATGAACAGCCTGACCGGCCAATTCGACATTTCAGACGATCGCATCAAGCGGATCGTCGCCGACACACTGAACGGCGCCGACGACGGCGAACTGTTCCTCGAATACAGCGAGAGCGAAGCGCTGATGTTCGACAATGGCAGGCTGAAGACCGCCAATTTCAACACCGACCAGGGTTTTGGCCTGCGCGCCGTGGCCGGCGAGGCCAGCGGCTACGCCCATTCCAGCGATCTTTCGGAGGCGTCGCTGCTGCGCGCCGCCGACGCGGTCTCGACCGTCAAGGGCGGCTATTCCGGCACGCTTGCCGCGGCACCCGCGCGCACCAACCGCCATCTCTATGGCGAGGAGAACCCGATCCCCTCGCCTTCCTTCGAGGTCAAGGCCAAGCTGTTGCAGGAGATCGACGCATGGCTGCGTGCCGAGGACCCGCGCGTGCGTCAGGTGACGGCCTCGCTCGCGGCGTCCTGGCAGCATGTCGAGATCGTGCGCGCCGACGGCCAGATCGTGCGCGACATCCGCCCGCTGGTCCGCATCAACGTTTCCGTCGTCGTCGGCGACGGCGACCGCCAGGAAAGCGGCTCCTATGGCATGGGCGGGCGCAAGGCGTTCGGCGAGTTCCTGGTCGAGGAAGCCTGGAAGCATGCTGCCAGGGAGGCCCTCAGGCAGGCGCTGGTCAATCTCGAAGCCATTCCCGCGCCGGCCGGAACGTTCGACATCGTTTTGTCCAGCGGCTGGCCGGGCGTGATGCTGCACGAAGCCGTCGGCCACGGGCTGGAGGGCGACTTCAACCGCAAGAAGACCTCCGCCTTTGCCGGCCTGCTCGGCCAGCAGGTCGCCGCCAAGGGCGTTACCGTGGTCGATGACGGCACCATGCCGGAGCGGCGGGGTTCGCTGACCGTCGACGATGAAGGCACGCCTTCGGCCCGCAATGTGCTGATCGAGGACGGCAAGCTTGTCGGCTACATGCAGGACCGCCAGAACGCCCGGCTGATGGGCATGAAAGCCACGGGAAACGGCCGGCGCGAAGGCTATGCGCACCAGCCGATGCCGCGCATGACCAACACCTATATGACGGCAGGCGACATGGAGCCGGACGAGATCATCGCCTCGGTCAAGAACGGCATCTATGCCGTATCCTTCGGCGGCGGCCAGGTCGACATCACCTCGGGCAAGTTCGTGTTCGGCTGCACCGAGGCCTACATGATCGAAAATGGCAAGGTGAAGCAGCCGATCAAGGGCGCCATGCTGATCGGCAACGGACCGGACGCCATGCACCGCGTTTCGATGATCGGCAACGACATGAAACTCGACACCGGCATCGGCATGTGCGGCAAGGCCGGACAAGGCGTGCCGGTCGGCGTCGGCCAGCCGCATCTCAGGATGAACCAGATGACCGTCGGCGGCACCAGGGTTTGAGCGAGGAGACGTCGGCGGGCTTGAATAGTTCCCCTCACAGGGATATCTTACCTTTGTCTTACACAAGGGTAATACCGCAATGGGTGCAATAGAAAAGCTTATAACGACCGTCTCGACCAAGGGACAAGTCATCCTGCCCAGCGCTATCCGCAAACGGAGGGACTGGGGCGCGGGCACGCGCCTGCAGGTCGAAGACACACCGGACGGTGTACTTTTGAGACCGGCGCCTGCCTTTGCCCCGACACGACCAGAAGATGTCTTTGGTGTCCTGCCGCACAGTGGCAGACCGAAGACCTTGGAGGAGATGGACGCGGCCGTCCTTGCTGAAGCACGGCGGCGCCATGCTCGCGATTGATACCAACGTTGTCGTCAGGTATCTGACGAACGACGATCCCGAGCAGTCCCCGCGAGCCCGGCGGCTGATCGACGGTCAGCCCGTTTTCGTCGCCGTCACGGTGATCCTGGAGGCTGAGTGGGTGCTGCGCAGCGGCTATGGTTATGATCAGGCCTCGATCGTCAATGCACTGCGGGTGTTCGGCGGGCTTCCCACTGTCGAGATAGAGGATGCTGCGATGGTCTCTTCCGCGGTCGATCTAGCCGAGACGGGAATGGATTTCGCCGATGCGCTCCATCTGGGCAAGTCCTCGCACTGCTCAGCATTTGTGTCCTTCGACCGTAAGTTCATCAAGGCCGCACAAGCGGCCGGGTACGAAAGCGTTCGCGAAGGCTAGTTTGCCAGCCGGCTACGTCTTGCGGGGGGCGGCAAACTCAAGCACGGCCTTGTGAAAATCGGCGGATTAACGTCGCCGTTTCGGCTTCTCCAGCAGCGCCACGGCCTCGACATGCGGCGACCACAGGAACTGGTCGATGGGCGTGACGCTCTTCAAGATGTAGCCGCCGTCAATCAGGATGCGCAGGTCTCGTGCCAGCGTCACCGGATTGCAGGAGACGGCGGCGACGAACGGCACATCCGAGCGGGCGATCTGCTTCGACTGGTCCTCGGCGCCGGCGCGCGGCGGGTCGAAGACGACGCCATCGAAAGCATTCAGCTCCTTGAACGTCAGCGGCCGCCGGAACAGGTCGCGGCGTTCGCCGGTTACCCGCTTCAGGCCGGTGGCGAAGCGCGATCCGCGGTCGAGCGCCGAAAGGGCTGCCGCGTCGCCTTCGACCGCGTGGACTTCGGATTTGGCCGCCAGCCGAAGCGCAAAGCTGCCGCAGCCGGCGAAAAGATCCGCGACTTTCCTGGCCCGCTTCAGATGTCCGCCAACGAGATCGGCCATCGTCTGTTCGGCGGCTTGCGTTGCCTGCAGGAAGGCGCCAGGCGGTATGGCGACAGCGACGGTGCCGAACATGACCACCGGCTTTTTCGGCTCGATGACGATCTCGTCGTCGATCGAAAGCCGGGCAAAGCCATTGGCCATGATGAAGTTGGAGGCGACCCGGCGCTGGTTCTCGCCCAGCTTGCCCGACTCATAGACAGCGACGTCAAGCCCCGAGCCCGTCACAGTGACCGCCATCCGGAACGATTTGGTGGTGGCGCAAACCAGGTCGGCGACCGACCTCAAGCGATCGAGCGCGGCAACGATCTCCGGCAGCGAGATCGGACATTCCTCGATGGGGATGATTTCCGGCGAAAGATGGCGATGGAAGCCAAGCAGCATGCCTGTGTCGGCGCGCCTGGCGGCAAGCACGGCGCGGCGGCGTGTGTGTGGCGCACACGGCACCAGGGCGCCGATGTCGCCGGCAATGCCTTTCAAGGCATGCACGACCTTGTCGCGTTTCCATTGCTGGTAAGCGTCGGCTTGCAGATGCTGGACGGCGCAGCCGCCACATTCGGTGAAATGCCGGCAGGCCGGATCGATACGCAGCGGCGACGTCTCCAATACCGCCATCAGCATGGCGCGATCCCTCTCGCGCGCGGCGGTGACGGTCTCGCCGGGCAGGGTGAAGGGAATGAACAGCTCGCCGGTTTCCGTCTCGGCGACGCCGTCGCCCTGCGAACCCAGTCTCTTGATGGTGAAGCCCGTGCTCATCGGTCCTTGGTCCCGGCATCCTTGATCCCGGCAAGCAGGAATTCGCGGTTGCCGTCCCCGCCTTCGATCGGCGACATGTGCAAGCCCAATGTACGCCAGCCAGGGACGCCTTCGAGCCATTCCTGCAGCAAGCCGGCCACACGGGCGGCGTCATAAGGGTCTTTCAAAAGACCGCCCTTGCCGATCGCCTCGCGGCCGGCCTCGAATTGCGGCTTGACCAGAAACACCGCACGAGCGCCGTCCCGTGCCAATGCCAACGCCGGTGGCATCGCCAGTTTCAACGAGATGAAGCTGACATCGGAGACGATGAAATCGGGGATACGGCCGCCGAGATCGGCAGCCGCGAGCTCGCGAGCGTTGAGGCCCTCGATCACGGTGACGCGCGGGTCGGACGAGACACCGGGATGCATCTGGCCGTGGCCGACATCGATGGCAGTGACATGGGCCGCGCCGCGTTCGAGCAGCACCTGGGTGAAGCCGCCTGTCGAGGCGCCGATATCGAGAGCTTCACTACCCGCAGGATCGAGACCGAAATGGTCGAGCCCGGCGATCAGCTTCAGCGCCGCGCGTGAGACATAACCCTGCGCCGGATCGTCGATGACGATGAGACAGTGCGGCAGAACCATCTGGCCGGGCTTGCGGGCGACCACGCCGTCGACCGTCACGGTGCCGCGCTCGACCGCGTCGCGGGCGCGCGAGCGGCTCGCAAACAGGCCGCGCTGGACGAGCAATTCGTCGAGCCGCTGGCGTGTGCTGGCTGGCAGAGGGGAGTTCATCGGCCTTCATGGCGAAAGCCGGCCGCGAAGGCAAGGACATTGGCATGGGAGGACGTCGAGACCCGGGCCGCAAGCCAGTCCGCCCGGTTGAATATCGCAGCCAGTCCGGCAAGATGTAGAGGCTCAGGCAATGCGGAGGAAGACGAATGCTGACGGGAACCTGCCATTGCGGCGCCGCCCACTGGACCCTGGAAGGCGATCCCGGCCCGATCACGGCCTGCAATTGCACGCTTTGCCGCCGCTATGGCACGCTCTGGGCCTATGACTTTGTCGACGAGCGTATCCGGCTTGCGGGGCCTGTGCAGTCCTACACCCGCGCTGGCAAGGAGACGCCGTCGCTGGAAATTCTGTTTTGCCCGACATGTGCCTGTGTGCTTGCCTGGCGCGGTTTGCGCCGCAGCGACAGCGGCCGCACGCGTATCGCCGTCAATGTCAGGCTGGCACCGCCGGAGGCGGTCGCCGACCTGCCGATCGACCATTTCGACGGGCTGGACACTTATGACGACCTGCCGCGCGATGGGCGCTGCGTGCGCGATATGTGGTTTTAGAAGATCGTCCGTGAGACCTGCCGTTCAACGGCCGGCATCAGGCCGTCGCTTCCGTCATCTGAAGCCTGCTTGCGCGGGCGCTCGACAGCAACGACTGGTGCGTCCGGCACGACGACAAGCTGCGGCACCTGCTTGTAGGAAAAAGCGCCCCTGATATCGCCCATCTTGCGGGCGACGATGCCTGCCACCGCCTGTTCAAGCTTGCGGTCATAGCGCGTCTCGGCCATAGCCGGCGCGGCGATGACGGCCAAAAGGGCCGCGCCGCACAGAAGCGTTCGCATTGTTTTTAACTCCCTGCCTGGAGGCAGTTCTAGCAGGGCGGCGTTGAAAAACGGCCAAAAGAGACGGTAAGCGAAACGCCAAAGAGAAGCGTTAACAAAGTGTTAGGCTTGCACAGGCAACTGCTTCAGCTGCGTGAGGTTTGATTCAGGCCCGTTGCGCGCGCGCGGAATGGCCGAGCGCGACGAACACGGTGCGCACGATGCCGGCCGCGTCGAGCCCGGCATCGGCATACATTTTTTCCGGCTTGGCGTGGTCGGTGAACTCGTCCGGCAGCACCAGCGGCCGAACTTTCAGACCGCTTTCCAGCAAGCCTTCATGGGCGAGGAACTGCAGCACGTGGCTGGCGAAACCGCCGACAGCGCCCTCTTCCACCGTCACCAGCACTTCGTGCGAGCGGGCGAGACGGCGGATCAAATCCTCGTCGAGCGGCTTGGCGAAACGGGCATCCGCAACCGTTGTCGACAATCCGGCCGCGCCGAGTTCCTCGGCCGCCAGCAGGCAATCCTGCAGCCGCGTGCCAAAGGACAGAAGCGCCACCTTGGTGCCTTCCCTGACGATGCGGCCCTTGCCGATTTCGAGCACCGAGCCGCGCTCCGGCATGTCGACGCCGACGCCATTGCCGCGCGGATAGCGGAAGGCGATCGGGCCTTCGTCATAATAGGCGGCGGTGCGCACCATGTGGCGAAGCTCCGCCTCGTCGGCGGCCGCCATCACCACGAAGCCCGGCAGCGTCGCCAGGAAGGTGGTGTCGAAGGCGCCGCAATGAGTGGCGCCGTCGGCGCCGACGAAACCGGCGCGGTCGATCGGGAAACGCACCGGCAGTTTCTGGATCGCCACGTCGTGGACGACCTGATCGTAGGCGCGCTGCAGGAAGGTCGAATAGATGGCGGCGAAGGGCTTGTAGCCCTCGCTGGCGAGGCCGGCGGCGAAGGTCACGGCATGTTGCTCGGCAATGCCGACATCGAAGGTCCGGGTCGGAAACGCCTCGCCGAACAAATCGAGGCCGGTGCCGTTCGGCATGGCCGCGGTGACGGCGACGATACGGTCGTCCAGGCGGGCCTCCTGGACCAGGCTCTCGGCGAACACCTTGGTGTAGGCCGGCGCATTGGCCGGGGCCTTGGTCTGCGCGCCGGTGATGACGTCGAACTTGTTGACGCCGTGATATTTGTCGGCCGCGGCCTCGGCCGGCGCGTAGCCCTTGCCCTTCTGGGTCACGACATGGATCAGCACCGGGCCGTCGGCATGGTCGCGGACGTTCTTCAGCACCGGGATCAGATGCTCGAGATTGTGGCCGTCGATCGGGCCGATATGGTAGAAGCCAAGCTCCTCGAACAGCGTGCCGCCGGTGACGTAGCCGCGCGCATGCTCGACCGCCCGCTTGATGGCGCGATCGGCGCGTTTGCCGAGATAGGAGGTCAGCTTCTTGCCGAAATCGCGCAGCCCAAGATAGGTCTTGCCCGACGCGAGCCGGGCCAGATAGGCGCTCATGGCGCCGGTCGGCGGCGCGATCGACATGTCGTTGTCGTTCAGGATCACGATCAGGCGAGCATCGAGCGCGCCGGCATTGTTCATGGCTTCATAGGCCATGCCGGCAGACATGGCGCCGTCGCCGATGACGGCAATGACATTGTTGTGGCCGCCGGAGAGGTCGCGCGCCATGGCCATGCCGAGGCCGGCGGAAATGGAGGTCGAGGAGTGCGCGGCGCCGAACGGGTCGTATTCGCTCTCGGCGCGACGGGTGAAGCCGGACAGGCCGCCTTCTTGCCTGAGCGTGCGGATGCGGTCGCGGCGGCCGGTCAGGATCTTGTGCGGATAGGCCTGGTGGCCGACATCCCAGATCACGCGGTCTTCCGGCGTATTGAAGACATAGTGAAGCGCCACCGTCAGTTCGACGACACCGAGGCCGGCGCCGAGATGCCCGCCCGTATGCGAGACGGCATCGATCAGCTCGGCGCGCAGCTCCGAGGCCAGCTGCGGCAGCTCGCTTTCGTCAAGCTTCTTCAGGTCGGCTGGAATGCGGACCTTGTCGAGAAGCGGCGTATGCAGCGTTGCGTTCACTGTTAAAGGGCCTGCTCAGCTATGATGCGCGTCGATCATGGCGAAATATGCCTGCGTCGCCGGAATGTAAATGCGTGTCAGTGACGCGGGTGATGCTGACGTTAATTGTCCGGTAACGGAATGAACTCTTCCTCATCTCCGGGAACGATATCGAAGCGGCCGGTCTTCCATTCCTGCTTGGCCTGTTCGATGCGTTCCTTCGACGACGAGACGAAGTTCCACCAGATGTGGCGCGGGGAGCCGAGCGAAGCGCCGCCGAAGAGCATGAAATGGGCGCCGCGCTCTGACGACACGACGATCTCGTCGCCAGGCCGGAACACCAGCAGCCGTTCGGCCGGAAAGCGGTCGCCCGAGATCGAGACATCGCCGTCCAGCGTGTAGATGGCGCGTTCCTCGGCGTCGGCGGGAATTTTAACGCTGGCGCCGGGCGCCAGCCTCAGATTGGCGTAGAGCGTCTCGGTGTCGGCTCTTACCGGCGAGCGCAGTCCCTGGAAATCGCCGATCACCACACGGCCGGAAACGCCCTCGGCGTCGATTTCGGGCAGAAGGAGCGCGGCCGTGTTCTCGAACACCGGCGCCACTTCCTCCTTGCCGTCGGGCAAAGCCAGCCATGTCTGCAGTCCGGAGACCGACATCGGTGCGCCGCGCAGTTCTTCGGGCGTGCGCTCGGAATGGACGATGCCACGGCCGGCGGTCATCAAATTCACGTCGCCGGGCTGGATGACCATCTCGGTGCCGAGCGAATCGCGGTGCCTGATATTGCCGTCGAACAGATAGGTGACGGTGGAAAGCCCGATATGCGGGTGCGGACGCACATCCATCGCCTGGCCGGCACGCAAGATGGCCGGCCCCATGCGGTCGAAGAAGATGAAGGGACCAACCAGCCGCCGCTTTGCCGTCGGCAGAGCGCGGCGAACCTGGAAGCCGCCAATATCCTTGGCGTTTGGAATGACCATGAGCTCGATCTGGTCGCTGGCGAAGGCATCGCCAGGCTCAGGGTCCTTGCCGGGGAAGAAACTCATCTGGATGTCCTCAGGCGAAGCGGAGCGCCGATTTGGCTTTTGCCTTGGCCGCCACCTCTTCGCGATTGCGCGGATGATGCGTGGTTTCCAGCGAATGCAGCAATTCATGCGCCGATTCGGCGATCGCCTCGACGGCACGGTCGAAGGCCGCCTGGTTGCGCTGCGAGGGCCGCGTCGTTCCGCTCAGTTTGCGCACGAATTGAAGCGCGGCGTCGCGGATCTCGTCATGGGTCGCCGGCGGCTCGAAATTGAACAGGGTCTTGATGTTTCTGCACATGCTTGAACTCCTATCTGCTTTATGCCCGCCCCATTCCACTACTCCGCGTCGAGCGGCTCCGTTCCCACCGGTTTGCCATCACGCGACAGCCTGATCTTCTCGACCTTGTCTTCGGCGGCCTTCAGCAGCCGGTCGCAATGGGCCTTCAGCGCCTCGCCGCGCTCATAGATCTTGATCGACTGGTCGAGCGGCACGTCGCCGCGTTCCAGATCATCGACAATCTTTTCCAGCGCGTCGAGTGCCTGCTCGAAGCTCATCGCCTTGACGTCTTCGTTTGCTTCGCCAGCCATACTTTATCCCTTCATCAGCCGCCCGACATGGGCAGCGACCGAAAATGCCAATCCCTGCAGATCGTAGCCGCCCTCAAGCAGGCTGACGAGCCGGTTGCCGCTGTGGCGCCCGGCGCGTTCCAGCAACTGGCCGGTCGCCCAGTCGAAATCGTCCTCGCTGAGGTTGATCTCGGCCAGCGGATCGCGATGGTGGGCGTCGAACCCTGCGGAAATGATGATCAGATCGGGCGCGAAATTGTCGAGCGCCGGCAGGACGCGCGACAGCAAGGCATCGCGAAACATGTCCGAGCCGGTCTGCGGCGCCAGCGGGGCGTTGACGATGTTGCCGGCGCCGGTTTCGCTCTTGGCGCCGGTGCCGGGATAGAGCGGCATCTGGTGCGTCGAACAATAGAGCACCGAGGGATCGTCCCAGAAGATGTCCTGCGTGCCGTTGCCGTGATGGACATCCCAATCGACGATAGCGACGCGCTCGGCGCCGTGTTTCTTTTGCGCATAACGCGCGGCAATCGCCGCGGTGTTGAACAGGCAAAAGCCCATCGCCGTGGTCTTTTCGGCGTGGTGGCCGGGCGGACGTGAGGCGACGAAGGCATTGGCGACGCGGCCCTCGAAGACGTCGTCGACAGCGGCGTTGGCGGCACCGATGGCGGTCACCACCGCCTGCCAGCTTTTCGGGCTGGCGCTGGTGTCGGCGTCGATCGAGGCAATGCCGCTTTCAGGGATCGCGGCGCGGACGCGGGCGACGAAATCCTCGGGGTGGGCGTAGAGGATTGTGGCCTCGTCGCCTTGCGGCGCCGTTACCCGATCGAGTGCGGTGAAGGCCTCGTCGTCGAGCACGCGCTCGATAGCGCGCAAGCGGTCCGGCCGCTCCGGATGACCGGGGGGCGTCAGATGTTCGAGGAAGATCGGATGGGTGTAGAGCCTGGTGACCATGACCCGATATAGGCGCGCCCGGCCGCTTTGACCATGGTTTGACGCCTCACCGTCCCGACGTTCAACAGGGATTACACCCCGGGCGCGGGCTGCGTCCAGCGCGAGCCGCCGAAGGAGGCCAGCGCCTTATCCCTGAGTTCCCTGAACTTGGACGACCCCTCGGCCAGCCGCTGGTCCCATTCGGCGTTCGGCACCTGGCCTTCGATGGTCTTGAAATAGACCTGCATCAGGCAGGCTATGGCGAAGGGTTCGATGAAGGCCGCCTTGAAGGCCCAGGCAAGGAGGATGGCGAGCACGAAGGCCCAGCCGCCGAGCTGCCCCGGAATGAACCACATGATGGCGGCGGCCGGCGCCAGCATCAAAAGGAAGATGACGAAGGACACACCCCACATAATGACCGCCAGCCAGACGGCGTTCTTGACCATGGTCTTGCCGTTCTGGGCATAGAGCACGACGCCTTGCCGGGCGGTTTCGAAGGGCGACGACGAGTTGATACGGATGTTGTAGCCGAGGATGATCTCGTCAACATAGGTCAGCGACAGGCGGATGACCGTATTGATGAAAGCGACCAGGCCGCCGAGGCCCGGAATGGGCAGGAAGGCGGCGATGCCGCCGATCAGGCCGGTGATGGCGCGGATGGCGCCCTTGACCAGCTGGTCGACCACGAAAAGGATGTTGGCCTCGGCGAAACGTTCCTTCACCACACCCTTGGCGTAGGCGATCTGGTCCTGGCCATTGGGAATCTCGCGGCCATCGATCAGATGGACCATGACGGCGATATGGCCGGCCTTGACGACATAGAGGATGTATTCGCGGATCCAGTAGAGCGCGATCGAAACGACGCCGATGCCGACGATGCCGCCCCAGAGCGCAAAGGACAGCGTCCCGTCGGGATCGGTGGAGATGTGGCCGACGCCATAGCCGACGGAGGCGCCGCTGCCGGTCGCCACGATATAGACGAGCGTGATGCCGAAATAGACGATCATGCGAAGGGCAATGAAAGGCCATGTCCTGATCATGATGGACACCGACCTGCCGATTTCGAAATCCCACATGCGCCCGAATCTCCCCTCAGAGATGGACGGCGAGGATGAACCCGGGCCGGGAATTGTCAATCTCGGCAAATGCCGGGTCTCGGCCGACCAGATTTCAGGCCGGCTGCGAACCCTGTTTTTTGAGAAGGCCTTCAAGCAGTCGCTGGAAGGCTGCCACCACGGTCTTCGACGTCGCTTCGGGGTCGTTCGAATTGGCGATGCGCTGCGCCGCCTGGCTGCTGGCGCCGTTGATCAGCCGGGCGGCGGTTTCGGGGTCGACGCCGGGGACGACCACCCCCTCCTGCTGCAGAGCCGTCAGATGATCGGTCATCGAGCCGACGCAGGCATTGGCGTTCGGCCATTGCGCCGGATCGCCGAGCACAGCCGGACCGTCGCGAAACATGATGCGCTGGATTTCCGGCTCCAGCGCCATCTCGATATAGGTCGTGCATTCGTCGACGAAACGCTGCCAGCGGCTTGGTGCCCGCGACGCAATCTCATGGATGCGGACGGCCATCTCGCCATCGATTTCGGCGATGACGGCCTGCAGCAGGCCCTTCTTGTCGCCGAAATGATGATAGAGCGCACCGCGCGTCAGCCCGGCCGAGGCGGTGAAGTCGTCCATCGACGCGTCGGCATAGCCGATCGTGCCGAAAGCGTGGCGGGCCGCCGTGATCAGCTTGGCGCGCGTTTCGGCAATCATCTCCTTGCGGGGTCTGTGCATGGTTCTGGCCTTATTCACATACGCTTCGTATGCCAATTGACATACGCGGCGTATCGACTACCTATATTCATACGCATCGTATGTAATTGTCGAATTGGCCTTTGTCGAGGAACCAGCCATGCAAAACCCATACTCGGAAATCTTTCGTGCCCCTGGAGCCAAGGGGTTTGCCGCCGCGGGCTTCCTCGCGCGGCTGCCGATCGCCATGGCGCCGATCGGCATCGTGGCCATGCTCTCGCAGACGCGTGGCGAATACTGGCTGGCGGGAGCTGTCTCGGCGACGTTCGCGCTGAGCAACGCTTTCGTGGCGCCGCAGATATCACGGCTGGTCGATCGCCTCGGCCAGACGCGGATCGTGATTCCGACCACCATCCTCACCGTGCTCGCCTTCGCGGTGCTGATTGCCGCAGCCAATCGGGACTGGCCGGTGTGGACGCTGTTCGTGTCGGCGCTGGCGGCCGCCGCCATGCCCAGCATGCCGGCCATGGTGCGCGCGCGCTGGACAGAGATTTTCCGCGGCCGGCCGCAGATGAACACCGCATTCGCCTTCGAGTCGGCTGCGGACGAACTGGTCTATATCGCCGGCGCGTCGCTGTCGGTAGGCTTGAGCGCCGCGCTCTTCCCCGAAGCCGGCGTCCTGGTGAGCACGGTGTTCCTCGCCCTAGGCTCGACCGCCTTCATCCTGCAACGCTCGACCGAACCGCAAGTGCGGCCGGTGGACCATGTCTCGAGCGGCTCGGCAATCCGGCTCAGGCCGGTGCAGATCATCACCTTCGCCCTGATCTTCGTCGGCGCCACCTTCGCGACGACGGAAGTGAGCACGGTGGCGATCACCAAGGAACTCGGCCAGCCGGGCGCCGCCAGCCTCGTCATCGGCGTCTATGCGCTGGGATCGTTCGTGCTCGGCCTCGTCGTCGGTGCGCTCAACCTGAAAGCGCCGCTGCAGCGCCAGTTGGCCCTCGCGGTCGCCCTCGTTGCGCTCGGCACATTGCTGCCGCTCACCGCCGACACGGTGCCGCTGCTGGCGCTGACCGTTTTCATCAGCGGCGTGGCGATCTCGCCAACCTTCATCACCGCCTTCGGCCTGATCGAACGCCACGTGCCGGAAGCGATGCTGACCGAAGGCATCACCTGGGTGATGACAGGCATCGGCATCGGCATGGCGCTCGGTTCGTTTGCCGCCGGTGCGGTGGTGGATGAATTCGGCGCCCGCAACGGGTTCTGGGTCTCGGTGGCGGCCGGCGTCATCGCATTGGTCACGGTGTTGCTGGGCCAGCGCAGCCTGGCCACCCACACATGCGAGCTGGACGGATGCGACGCGGCCGCCGTTCCCGCGGAGTAAGGACGCGGCCTGACGTTCGCTTTGGAGACCACCGCAAACGTTCGGAATTAGGTGAGGCCTCTGGCGTCGTCATCACGGAGCGACGCGAAGCGAAGCGCAGACCCGAGGACCCATTCCATTACCTTGACCGAAGGGTGCAGCGGAGCAGAATTCTGCACCGTTGCAACGCGTCGAAGTCGCGGCATGGGTCCTATGTCTGCGCCGCGTCGCTTCGCTCCTTGCTTCGCCATAGGATGACGACCGCGGAAAGGCTTCGGCCAATCACAAACGCATGTGACCTGCCCGCGCAATCCTTCCGACGCGCCATCCACCTGAGAAACTAGATAATCTCAGTTTTCGCGATGTGAATCCCAAAGCCTTCAAGCCCGACATAGTGGCGCTCGCGCGAGGCGATCAGGTTGATCGAGGAAATGCCGAGGTCCTTCAGGATCTGGGCGCCGAGGCCGATTTCTCGCCACTCGTTCTCACGGCGGCGGGCCTCTTCGTGGTCCTCACGGTCGGCACTCATCGGCCGGTTGCGCTCCTGATGGGCGACGCCGACCGAACCCTCTCGGAGGTAAACGATGACGCCGCGCTTGCGTTCGCCCATCGCCTTCATAATGGCGTCGAGCCGGTGGCTGGTGCCGAACACGTCGGTCACCACATCCTCGGAATGCAGCCGCACCGGCACGTCCTCGCCGTCACGGATGTCGCCGAAAACGACCGCGACATGGTGCATGGAATCCCAGGGCAGCGTGTAGGTGAAGACCTGCGCCTTGCCGCCGAGTGTGTCGATTTCGGAGCAGGCGACGCGTTCGACCAGCGTTTCCTTGCGCTGCCGGTAGGCGATGAGGTCGGCGACCGAGACCTGCTTGAGGCCGTGTTCCTCGGCAAAGTTCGCCACCTGCGGGCCGCGCTTGACGGTGCCGTCGTCATTGACCAACTCCGAGATCACGCCAACCGGCGGCAGGCCGGCAAGTTTGCACAAGTCAACCGCGGCTTCGGTATGGCCCGAGCGCATCAGCACGCCGCCTTCCCTAGCGATCAGCGGGAAGATGTGGCCGGGCCGGACGAAATCCGAACCGCCGACATTGCCGTTGGCCAGGTTGCGCACGGTCAGCGTGCGGTCCTCGGCCGAAATGCCGGTGGTGGTGCCATGCTTGAAATCGACGCTGACGGTAAAGGCCGTGGTGTGGGCGGAATCATTGTCGGCGACCATCGGCTGCAGATTGAGCCGCTTGGCCTCCTCGCGCGGCATCGGCGTGCAGACGATGCCGGAGGTGTGACGGATGATGAAGGCCATTTTCTCCGGGCTGCAATGCACGGCGGCAACGATCAGGTCGCCCTCGTTCTCACGCCCGTCATCGTCCATGACGACGACGATCTCGCCGCGCTCGAAGGCGCGGATGGCTTCGACGATTTTCTTCTGATCGTATGGCATTGGCTCGCTTCGCTCGCAGGGAATAGGGGTTGGGCAGTAGGAGTTAGGGAAGGAAGGATGGGCTGGCCTATTGCCTAATCCCTACTGCCTAATCCCTGGCCTGTCTGTCCCCGGTGCCGCAGATAATGGTCGGCGATGGCGCAGGCAACCATGGCTTCGCCGATCGGCACGGCACGGATGCCGACGCAGGGATCGTGGCGGCCCTTGGTCATGACGTCGACGTCGTTGCCGTCCTTGTCGATGGATTTGCGCGGCGTCAGGATCGACGAGGTCGGCTTGACGGCAAAGCGGGCGACGATCGCCTGGCCGGTCGAGATGCCGCCCAGAATGCCGCCGGCATTGTTGGACAGGAAGACCGGCTTGCCGTCATTGCCGATGCGCATCTCGTCGGCATTCTGTTCGCCGGTGATGCGGGCGGCTTCGAAACCGTTGCCGATCTCGACGCCCTTGACGGCGTTGATCGACATCAGGCCGGACGCGATGTCCTGGTCGAGCTTGGCGTAGATCGGCGCGCCAAGTCCGGCGGGCACGCCGTCGGCGACGATTTCAATAACCGCGCCCACCGAGGAGCCGGATTTGCGGATGCCGTCGAGATAGCTGGTGAAGACCGGAACCGAGGCCGGATCGGGGGTGAAGAACGGGTTTTCGGCGTCACCGATGAAATTCCAGTTCCAGTTGGCGCGGTCGATCGATTTCTCGCCCATCGAGACCAGCGCGCCGCGCACCACCATTCCGGGCACCACCTTGCGCGCCAAGGCGCCGGCCGCCACACGAGCGGCGGTCTCGCGGGCCGAGGAACGGCCGCCGCCCCGATGGTCGCGCAGGCCGTATTTGACTTCATAGGTGTAGTCCGCATGGCCGGGGCGGTACTGGCGGGCGATCTCGCTATAGTCCTTGGAGCGCTGGTCGACATTCTCGATCAGCATCGAGACGGGCGTGCCGGTGGTGATCATCGTCTCGCCGTTCTCGTCGAGGATGAAGCCGGACAGCACCTTCACCTCGTCCGGTTCGCGGCGCTGCGTCACAAAACGTGACTGGCCGGGGCGGCGCTTGTCGAGTTCGGCCTGGATTTCGGCCCGTGTGAAGCGGATGCCGGGCGGGCAGCCATCGACGACACAGCCGAGCGACGGGCCATGGCTTTCGCCCCAGGTGGTGACGCGGAAGAGATGGCCGAACGTGTTGTGAGACATGAATTTTTAGCCCTGCCCGGCAGCGGACCGGATCAAAGGTGCGTTCTATTGGCGTTTTCCACAGCGGTCAAACTGTGATCCGGCGGTTTTAGTTTTGACACATTCGGTTGGTTTCTGCTCTCTTCCATCCGCCCGTTGAAAGCTCGCCGCCATCCGTGCAGGCGCAATGACAAAGAGGACGACGATGCGTACCCTGATTGGCGCTGCTGCCGCCATGTTGCTGATTTCCACCGCCGCCTATGCCGGCCAGACCGAAGGCCTGATCAAGAAGGTCGACAAGGACGCGCTGACGCTGACGCTGGAGGACGGTAAGTCCTTCAAGCTCAACGCCGAGACCGATCTCGATTCGCTGAAACCGGGCATGGATATCGTCATTGCCTATGACGTGACGAATGGCGAGAACGTCGTCACCGACATGGAACTGCCCGACACCGAGTAACACCGACATCGCACAGGCCCTTGCCGCTCGGCGGAGCCCTGCACGGATAAACAGGACAGTCGTCCTGTTTTTATCTGCTCGAACCTAAAGCCAATCCAGACGCCCGTCCTGCAGCCTGAGCACCCGGTCCTGCCGCACTTCCAGGTTTGCCGCTTCGTGTTCGGAAACACCTTCGACCATCCGAAACACGGTCCGCACGACGCCACCATGCGTGACGCAGACCGTCTGGCGGTCGAGCGCGTCGAACCACGGCTTCACCCGTTCGAGCAGCATCTGGTAGCTTTCGGCGCCCTCGCCCGGCGGCTGGAAATTCCATTTGTTGCGCCGTCGCGCCTTCGCCGAGCCCGGCATTCGCGCATCGAGTTCGGCATAGGTAAAGCCCTGCCAGTCGCCAAAGTGCACCTCGACCAGACGCGGGTCGATGCGGTAGGCATCGGGATCGAGCTGCATCGCCAAGCGTAGCCGCTGCATCGTCTCGCGCGTCCGCTTCATCGGGCTGGCGACAAAGTCGAAATCCTGAGGGTTCTGGATCAGTTCGGCCAGCCGCCGCCCATTGCGGGTCGCCTGCTCGCGGCCGAGCGCGTTGAGATCGGTGTCGGCCTGGCCCTGCAGCCGCGACTCGGCATTCCACTGCGTCTGGCCATGGCGCACGATGTAGACGAGCGGAACCATCAGGTCTTCCGGAAATCAGGACAGGCAGGCGGAAACCGCGGCAGATCTATTCCTTGACGGTCGAAATATCCGGCGCGTCGACCGCCTTCATGCCGACGACGTGATAGCCGGAATCGACATGGTGCACCTCGCCGGTGACGCCACGCGACAGGTCCGACAGGAAATAGACGGCGGAATCGCCGACTTCTTCCTGGGTGACGGTCTGCTTGAGCGGCGAGTTGTATTCGTTCCACTTGAGGATGTAGCGGAAGTCGCCGATGCCCGAAGCAGCCAAGGTCTTGATCGGCCCGGCCGAGATAGCGTTGACGCGGATCTTCTTGCCGCCGAGGTCGACGGCGAGATAGCGCACGCTGGCTTCGAGCGCTGCCTTGGCGACACCCATGACGTTGTAATGCGGCATAACCTTTTCGGCGCCATAATAGGTCAGCGTCAGCAGCGAGCCGCCATCGGTCATCAGCGCTTCGGCGCGCTTGGCGATGGTGGTGAAGGAATAGACCGAAATGTCCATGGTGCGCAGGAAATTGTCGCGCGTCGTCTCGACATAGCGTCCGGTCAACTCGTCCTTGTCGGAAAAGGCGATGGCATGGACGAGGAAGTCGAGCTTGCCGCCCCAATGCTTGGCGACATTGGCAAACACCTCGTCGAGGCTCGCCGGATCAGTGACATCGCAATGACCGGCGACAAAGGCGCCCAATTCCGCAGCCAGCGGCTCGACGCGCTTCTTGAACGCCTCGCCCTGATAGGTCAGCGCGATCTCGGCGCCATGGTCGACGCAGGCCTTGGCGATGCCGTAGGCAATCGATCTGTTGTTGGCGACGCCCAGTATAAGGCCGCGCTTGCCGGCCATAAGGCCCTGTCCACCCGCCATGTCAGCGCTCTCCGAAAGATTTTCTGCTTTGGAGTGCCTATCGCACAGGCAGAAAGGCGCATCAAGCGCAGACGGGGCGCGCGTTCAATTCAGACACTCGGCGTGACAAGGAATGGGGGATAATAACGTTGTTGTGAGATTTGAACGCCTCACTGCGGCCAGCGCGCCTTGATGACCCAGGCCCGGCCGACCAGCCGAATCGGCTG
>NZ_JAMYQZ010000007.1:0-130882 GCF_040321145.1 Mesorhizobium sp. M0514 | reverse complement strand
GATTGGATGTCGCCGGGGCTTTCGCCAACTTTCAAGGGTAAAGAAAGAGGCGCGGTACTCGACGCTGCCAATCTCCCCCCTTGCGGGGGAGATGTCCGGCAGGACAGAGGGGGGTGGGCGGGAACTCACGCTATCGCGATTTCCATTTCGTCCAGCAAGGCACCCGCCGACCCTCAAACCTTGACCAGCTGCTCCACGCGGTCCTTCGCCCCAAAAATCCGGAGATAGCGCTCGATCTCCTTCTTGTCGCCCGTCGCTTTCGCCGGATTGTCCGACAGCTTCACCGCCGGCCGGCCATTGGCCTCCGTCACCTTACAGACCAGCGATATCGCATCCAGGCTGTTGGTTTCGGTCGGCGCGCAGCCTTCGAAATCGTTGGTGAGGTTGGTGCCCCAGCCGAAGGACATGCGCACCTTGCCCTTGAAGTGCCTGTAGGTCTCCTCGATGGTCTCGACCTCGAGCCCGTCGGAGAAGATCAGCAGCTTCTGCCTGGGGTCCTTGCCCTTCTCGCGCCACCAGTCGATGATTTTTTCGCCGCCTTCGATCGGCGGCGCACTGTCGGGGCGGAAGCCGGTCCAGTCGGCGACCCAGTCCGGCGCGTCGCGCAGGAAGGATGCGGTGCCGAAAGCGTCGGGCAGCACGATCAGCAGGTTGCCGCCATAATAACGCTGCCAGTCCTGCAGCACCTTGTAGGGCGATTCCTTCAATTCCTTTTCCGACTTGGCAAGGGCGGCAAAAACCATCGGCAGTTCATGCGCGTTGGTGCCGAGCGCTTCGAGGTCGTTGTCCATGGCCAGCAGCACGTTGGAGGTGCCGGTGAAGGCTTCGCCAATACCTTCTTTGAGCGCCTCGACGCACCAGCGCTGCCACAGGAAGGAATGGCGGCGGCGGGTGCCGAAATCGGAGATGCGGATGCCGGGCAGCGCCTTCAAGCGTTCGGTCTTGGCCCACATCTTCCCCTTGGCGCGTGCATAGAGCACGTCAAGCGCGAAGGGACCGAAGGCGCGCATGGCGGCGCGGGAGCGAAGCTCATTGATGATCGCCAGCGCCGGGATTTCCCACAGCGTAGTGTACATCCAGGGGCCACTGAAGGAGAGCTCGTACTGCCCGTCGCGCTTGGAGAGCTCGTAGTCGGGCAGCCGAAAACCTTCCAGCCAGGCGAGGAATTCCGGCTCGAAGATCTGCTTGCGGCCATAGAAATTGTTACCGCCAAGCCAGATCATCTCCTTTTTGGAGAAGCGCAGCGTGCGGGCATGGTCGAGCTGGTCGCGCAATTCGCCTTCGTCGATGTCGTCGGCCAGGCGCACCGAGGTGGTGCGGTTGATCAGCGAAAAGGTGGCGTCGACCTTGGGGTACATGCCCCAGATCATCTGCAGCATCAGAAGCTTGTAGAAATCGGTGTCGAGCAGGCTGCGGACGATCGGGTCCAGCTTCCAGGTGTGGTTGTAGACGCGCCGCGCTATATCGGTTCTTGCCATGTCCTGCCGTCGCCTTCGCTGCTCACGTCTGTCTTACGCAATTCCGGACGGAAAACCGCCGCACTCGTTTCCTGGAATTGCCTGGCAAGAGCTTAGTAGCATTGAATTTTTGAAAGCGCTTCCCGCTTTCCGGGCTGGCCCGACAAAAAGCAGTCGCTCCGGTCCAGCCTCAACTCTTGGCGCCCACCACCCGCAGCGCCGGACGCTTCCGGCGGCTGCCGATGCGGCCAGCCACCGGCGCGTCGGCGCGGCTGTCGGCCTGTTCCTTTTCGGCGAACAGCCAGTCGACGAACAGCTGTACGATCGGCGCTGAACGCATCTCGTTGCGGCAAACGACGTAGAAATCGTCGACCGCCGGCACCGACAGGCTGAACGGCGCCACCAGCAGGCCCCTGGCGAGCAGCATGCTGGCGGTGACGGAATCGCCGAGCGCCACGCCATGTCCGTGAACCGCGGCTTCGATGGCCGTGCGGGCGTCGCCGAGATGGTGACGGCGGCCGCGTTCGAGGTCGAGCCCGTCGGCGGCGGCCAGCCAGGTGTGCCATTCGCGGCCATCATCGCCATGCAGGATGACATGGCCAGCAAGATCCCGGCAGATGCGGAGCGGCCGGTTGTTGATCAGCGTCGGGCTGACCACCGGGAACAGTTCGAGGCCCGACCATTTGCGCATCCAGCAATCGGTCCAGCTGCCGTCGCCATAGAGCACGCAGACATCGACCTGTGGGGCGCGGATGTCCTTGGGGTCGTTGGACGGGATCAGCGTCAACCTGATATCAGGATATTGCGCCATGAAGCTGCCGAGCCGCGGCGTCATCCACAGAAGCAGCAGCGCCGGCACGCAGGAGACCGACAGCGTACCGGCGCTGGCTGGCCTGGTCATGCGCTGGGTGGCGGCGGCGATGCCGTCGAAGGCGGTCGAGACCGCCGGCAGCAGTTCGGCGCCGTGCGGGGTGAGCTTTACCCGCTGTCCGGTGCGTTCGAACAGTTTTACGCCGAGTGATTGCTCGAGCGCCTTGATCTGGTGGCTGATCGCGCCGTGGGTGACGTTGAGCTCACTCGCCGCCTTGGTCAGCGAGGCATGCCGCGCCGTCGCCTCGAAGGCGCGCAGGGGATTCAAGGGGGGCAGACGCTTGGCCATGAGCAACCGGATACTCTGTGAGATTTTCTCACAATCAGCACCGTAACAATATCAATTGATTTTTCAATGCGGCTGCCGGACACTTTGGCAGGTCAACAGCATCAATGACGTGAAATCTACAGGCAGCCAGCGGGACAGCGACCCGGCCGGATGATGGTCAGTTCGCAGATGTCGCCACGGCCGCATGCATCAGCCCGCAGGAGGAGACCGACATGGGTTATGACAGAGGCAAGCTGGAAGCCTTGCGCCGCAAGTATGGCGAGAGCCATGGCGGCGAGATGTTCGACCCGAAGTTCCGCAAGGTCGCCGACAAGATCTTCTCCAAGAGCGGCACCCGACTCGCGCCCTATGCCGGCATCCCGACCTTCCTCGCCGCGCCCTATCGCGAAATCGCAGCCGACAATCCCGATTTCGGCGATTTGCAGGTGGCGATCATCGGCGTGCCGATGGATCTCGGCGTCACCAACCGCCCCGGCTCGCGCTTCGGGCCAAGGGCGCTGCGCGCCATCGAGCGCATCGGCCCTTACAATCATGTGCTGGAATGCGCGCCGACGCATGAGCTGCGCGTCGCCGACATCGGCGATACGCCGTTCCGCAGCCGCTACCGGCTGGAGGTCAGCCACGAAGACATCGAGCGCCGCACCAACCAGATCGTCGATGCCGGCGTGCTGCCGCTCTCGGTCGGAGGCGACCACTCGATCAGCCATCCGATCCTGAAGGCGGTCGGCAAAAAGGCGCCGGTCGGCATGATCCACATCGACGCCCATTGCGACACAAGCGGGCTGTTCGACATGACCAAGTTCCATCATGGCGGGCCGTTCCGCAACGCGGTGCTGGACGGCGTGCTCGACCCCACCCGCACCATCCAGATCGGCATCCGCGGCTCGGCGGAGTATCTGTGGGAGTTCACCTATGAATCCGGCATGACGGTCGTGCATGCCGAAGAGGTGACGGGTCTCGGCATTCCGGCCATCATCGAGAAGGCGCGCAGAATAGTCGGCGACGGCCCGACCTACATTTCCTTCGACGTCGACAGTGTCGATCCGGCCTTCGCGCCGGGTACCGGCACGCCGGAAATAGGCGGCCTGACGACGCGCGAGGTGCTCGAACTGCTGCGCGGCTTGAAAGGTCTCAACATTGTCGGCGGCGATGTCGTCGAGGTGGCGCCGCAATATGACGCTACCACCAACACCGCCCATGTCGGCGCCCAGGTCCTGTTCGAGATCCTGAGCCTGATGGTGTTCAGCCCGGCGATCACCGGCAAGGGGGCCTGACGGATTTCACATGCAAAGGCGGCCGCCGCGCTGGAGCCGGCGGCCGTTTCCAAAACAAACAAGCTTCCAGAAGGGGAATACCAATGACAATCCAAATGAAATCAACCATCGCCGCCGCGCTGATGCTCGCCGGCCTCGGCTTCGCCTCCCCGGCCAATGCCGACGCCGTCGACGACATCACCAAAGCCGGCGCCATCAATGTCGGCATCTTCTCCGACTTTCCGCCCTTCTCCTCGGCCAGCGCCGATATGAGCATCAAGGGCTATGACGTCGACGTCGCGCAGGCGATCGCCGATTCACTCAAGGTGAAGCTCAATCTGGTCAGCGTCACCGGCCAGAACCGCATCCCGTATCTCACCGACAAGCGCGTCGATATCCTGATGAGCGTCGGCTATTCCAAGGAGCGCGAGGAGGTGATCGATTTCGCCGCCGCCTACGCGCCCTATTACATCGCCGTCATCGGTCCGGCGGCGCTCTCCGTCAAAGGCAAGGAAGACCTTGCCGACAAGTCGATCGCCGTAAATCGCGGCACGCTCGAGGATACGTCGCTGACCGAGGCGGCGCCGGCATCGGCCGACATCAAGCGCTTCGACAACTACAACTCCGTCATCCAGGCCTTCATCTCCGGCCAGACGCAGCTGATGGTGGTCGGCAATGATGTCGGCGCCCAGGTGCTGGCCAAGCAGGACGCGCTGAAGCCGGAGCAGAAGTTCCAGCTCTTGACCTCGCCCTCGCATATCGGCCTCAACAAGAAAGAGGACCGGCTGAAGACGGCGGTCAATGATGCGGTTGCCAAGATGCTGGCCGACGGCAAGCTCGACGAGAGCTCGAAGGCCTGGCTGAAGACGCCGCTCAATCCCGACAACCTCAAGGATTGAGTTCTCGTGGCCTTTGCCTGGCTCCCAGGCGCTGTGGGCGACATCGCGCGCGGCGCGGCCACGACGATCCTGTTGATCGTCGTGACCACGCTCGTGGGCACGCTGCTCAGCATCCTGGGCGCTGCCGGCCGGCGCAACGGCCCGGTATTCGTGAAGCGCGCCATCGCGGTCTATGTCGAGGTGATGCGCAACACGCCGTTCCTGGTGCAGCTATTCTTCATCTTCTTCGGACTGCCCAGCCTCGGCATAAGGCTCGATCCGATCCTGGCAGCCATGTTGGCAATGACGCTCAACATGGCGGCCTACACCATTGAAATCGTCGGCGCCGGTCTCGATGCCGTGCCCGGCGGACAGACGGAAGCCGCCTTGGCACTCGGGCTTCGGCCACGCCAGGTGTTTGTCAAGATCGTGCTGCCGCAGGCGCTCAAGGTGATCTATCCGGCGCTGACCAGCCAGATCGTCATCATGATGCTGGAATCGGCCGTGGTGTCGCAGATCGCCGTGCGTGAGCTGACCTATGAGGCCGACATGCTGCAAGCCCGCACCTTCCGGTCCTTCGAAACCTATTTCGTCGTGACCGTGGTTTACCTCGTCCTGTCCATGGCCTTGCGCCGGCTGCTGGTCACAGGCGGGCGCCGCGTGTTGGGGGCAGGTGTCACATGATCGAATTCACCCTCTGGGACATCGTTCGCAATCTGCTGCTCGCCGCCCGCTGGACGGTGCTGTTGTCGCTGGCGGCCTTTGTCGGCGGCGCGCTGGTCGGGCTGATCGTGCTGTTCTTCAGGATCGCAGAGAATAAATGGAGCCAGCGGGTCGCTTCCGGCTACATCGCCCTGTTCCAGGGAACGCCGCTGTTGATGCAGCTGTTCCTGATGTTCTTCGGCCTGCCGATGCTCGGCCTGCGCATCGAGCCATGGACGGCAGCGGTGCTCGGCCTGACCTTCTTCGCCAGCGCCTATCTGGCCGAGATCTGGCGGAGCGGCGTCGATGCGCTGCCGCTGGGACAGTGGGATGCCGGCGCCAGCCTTGGCCTGCACCGTCTGCAGGAGCTCAGGCTGATCATCCTGCCGCAGGCGTTCTCGATCACAAGGGCGCCGATCGTCGGCTTCCTGGTGCAGTTGATCAAATCGACGGCGCTGACCTCGATCATCGGCTTCGAGGAGCTGGTCAGAACCTCCAACGCCATCAACAACGCCACCTTCGAACCGTTCAAGGTCTACGGGCTGGTGGCGCTGATCTTCTTCGTCATGTGCTTTCCACTGACGCAATACGCCCGTACGCTCGAACAACGAGCGGCGGCCCACTGACGCCAGGCGGCGACAGTGCGTGAAGGGAACCTGCCGGAATAGAACGGCATCAACTGAGGAGAAACCAGATGAACAGACTGATTGGAAAATCCCTGACACGGCGCGGCGTGCTTGGTGCGGGCCTCGCTACAGCCGGCGTGCTCGCCATGCCGTCGATCCTGCGCGCGCAGGACAAGTCGCTGAAGGTCGGCGTCTATGGCGGCTACTTCAAGAAATCCTTCGACGAGCACGTCTTCCCCGACTTTACCAAGGCGACCGGCATTGCGGTCGAGTCGGTCGCCGAGCCGACCGGCGAAGCCTGGCTGGTGCAGCTCGAACAGGCGTCCAAGGCAGGCCAGGCGCCGGCCGACCTTTCGATGATGTCGCAGACCTCGACGCTGAAGGGCCAGTCGACCGAATTATGGACGCCGCTCGATACGTCGAGGTTCAAGCACTACAACGACCTCTTGCCGCGCTTCGTCAACAAATATCCGGATGGTCGCGTCGCCGGCATCGGCGCCGTCGCCTGGTGGATCACGCTGGTCTCCAACACCGATGTCTACAAGGATGCGCCGACCTCATGGGAGACGCTGTGGGACAAGGCCAATGAGGACAAGCTTGGCCTTCTGGCACTTGCCTCGAACTCGTTCCTGCTCGAAGTGACGGCAAAGACCTTCATGGGCGGCACCAATGCGCTCGACACCGAGGACGGACTGAACAAGGCGTTCGAAAAGCTCGCCGAGCTCAAGCCGAATGTCCGGCTGTGGTATCGCGACGAGGCGCAGTTCGAGCAGGCGCTGAAGTCGGGCGAGATCCCGATGGGCCAGTATTATCACGACGTCACCGGCCTCGCGGTCGCCGACGGCTTCCATGTCCGCTCGACCTTCCCGAAGGAAGGCGGCATCCAGGACTCCGGCAATTGGGTGCTGTCGCGCGCCTCGACCAAGGTCGACGAGGCGCATGCATTCATCGACTATATGAGCCAGCCGTCGATGCAGGGCCTGATGTCGCGCAAGGTCGGCACCACGCCGACGCTGAAGAAAGAGGTGCTCGACCTCAAGCCGGAAGAGTTCGCCGCGGTGTCGTCGGATATCGACCCGATCATCCCGCGCTACGACCTCTATACGTCGAAGGCCGACTGGATCAACCAGAAGTGGACCGAGCTCATCGTCGGCTGAGCCGTTCGATCCGTCTGAACCACAGCGGCCGCCGGCATAGTCCGGCGGCCCCTTAGCAAACCCTCCAAGGGATGAGCATGTCCGGACTAGACATCAACGCCGTCACCAAAAAATTCGGCAACTTCGCCGCCGTCGACAATGTCCAGCTCAACGTGCCGCATGGCACGTTCGTGTGCCTGCTCGGCCCGTCGGGCTGCGGCAAGACCACGCTGCTGCGCATGATTGCCGGACTGGAGGAGCCGACCAGCGGCGCCATCGTGCTCGACGGCGAGGACATCACGCCTTTGCCGACGCACAAGCGCAATCTCGGCATGGTGTTCCAGTCGCTGGCGCTGTTTCCGCATCTCTCCGTCGGCGACAACATTGCCTATGCGCTGCGGATTCGCGGCGCCTCCAAGCAAGAGCAGAAGAAGCGCGTCGACGAGTTGCTAGGCCTCATCCATCTGACCGGCTTTGCCGACCGCCCGGTGGCCAAACTGTCGGGCGGTCAGCGCCAGCGCGTGGCAATTGCACGGGCCTTGGCGCTGTCGCCGAAACTGTTCCTGCTCGACGAGCCGCTGTCGGCGCTCGACGCCAAACTGCGCGAGGCCATGCAGGTGGAACTGCGCCAGTTGCAGCAGCGGTTGGGCATCACCACCATCGTCGTCACCCACGACCAGCGCGAAGCCATGACCATGGCCGACCTCGTCGTCGTCATGGGCCACGGCAGGATCCTGCAGGCGGCGCCGCCGATCGAGATCTACCGCAAGCCGGCCGACGCCTTCGTCGCCGACTTCATCGGCATCACCAATCTGCTGCCGGCCGAGATCGACAGCACCGGGCGCACCACCATTCTGGGCACAGCCATTCCAGGTCTTGCCATGCCGGCGGGTCAGACTAAAGCGTCTGTATCGGTCCGCCCCGAGGATGTGCATCTCGGCAGCCCCGGCGGCTCGGCCATTACCGGCGAGGTGAGTTTCGTTCGCGATCTCGGCGGCACCATCGAGACCTTCGTCGATGTCGGCGGCACCAGCATCATTGCCGTGACCACGCCGCGCGAACGGCATGACGTGCCGGTCGGCGCCCAGGTCGGCGTAACGCTGCCGCCCGGCAGCTGCGTGGTGCTCGGCGCATGAGACGCGAGGCTCCGAAGTCGCTAGCCGACTACACGCCGCTGTTCTTTCCGGCGCTGATGCTGATCGTCTTCTTCGTCGTGCCGTTCTCGACGATGATCGCCGTGAGCTTCTTCAAGCGCAATCCGTCCGGTTTCTACACGCCGGATTTCGTGTTCGACAATTACGCCCGCTTCCTGTCGGTATTCTTCGGCGGCGTGCTCGGCTTTTCACTGATGCTGGCGGTGCTGGTCGCCGTCTGCTGCGTGGCCATCGCCTTCCCCTTCACCTACCTCCTGACCCGCCGGCCGCGCCGCGTGCAGACGCTATGGCTGGTCGGCCTGTTGTCGGTGCTGTCGCTGTCGGAAGTCATTATCGGCTTTGCCTGGTCGACGCTGTTTTCGCGCACGGCGGGCATCACCAATCTGTTCGTGGCGATCGGGCTGATGGACAAGCCGGTGGCGCTGCTGCCGACCTTCGGCGCGGTGCTGACCGGCATGGTTTACCAGGCGCTGCCCTATACGATCCTGGTGCTTTACCCCGCTTTGGTCCGCCTCGATCCGACTCTGTTAGAGGCCGCGCGCACGCTCGGCGCCTCGCCTATCCGGGCCTTCTTCAACGTCGTCGCGCCGGCGCTGCGCAACACCATTGTGGCGACGCTGATCATGGTCTTCGTGTTCGCCCTCGGCTCCTATCTGCTACCGCAGATTCTGGGACGGCCGCAGCACTGGACGCTGTCGGTGTTGATCACCGACCAGGCGATCTACCAGTCCAACATGCCGTTCGCGGCCGCAATGGCGGTGTTCCTGGTGCTGATCTCGCTGGCGCTGGTCGGACTGACGCTGCTCGTCGGACGCCGGGAGAACGCCCTATGACCGCGACCTTGCTGCGCCGTGTCTATTTCACCATCGTCGCTTTGTTCCTGGCGGCGCCGCTGATCGTCGTCGCCGGCGTGTCGGTGAATTCGCGGCAGGAGCTCTCCTTCCCGCCGGTCGGCTTCTCGCTCGCCTGGTACGCCCAGATCTTCACCGATCCGGAATGGCGCCTGGCGCTGATCCATTCGGTGACGCTGGCCGTCTGCTCGGCGGCGATTGCCGTGGCGGTGGCGCTGCCGCTGGCCTGGTTCCTGTGGCGGCGCATCGCGCCCTGGGCAAACATCTTTCAGGTGCTGGGGCTTGCCCCCTTCATCCTGCCGCCGGTCATCACAGCGCTCGGCTTCCTCTCCTTCTGGGCGACGGTCGGGCTGTTCGGCCAGTTCTTCACCGCCATCATCAGCCACGCCATCTTCTTCGTGACGCTGCCGCTGGTGACGCTGTCGCTGGGCTTTGCCTCGATCGACCGCTCGCTGGTAGAGGCCGCCGCCACCATGGGCGCCGACGACCGCACAGTGCTGAAAACCGTGGTGCTGCCGTTGATCCTGCCCTACCTCGTCTCGGGCTACGCCTTCGCCTTCGTCTTGTCGCTCAACGAATACATCGTCGCCTACATGACGATCGGCTTCACCACCGAGACGCTGCCGATCAAGATCTTCAACGCGCTGCGCTATGGCTACACGCCGACCATGGCTTCGGTGTCGGTGTTCTTCGTCGCGGTGGCCGCATTGGTGTTCGGCTCGATCGCCAGGTTCGGCGATATACGCAGGCTGCTCGGCGCGATGTCGTCGGACGGGAGCTGAGCGAGCCACGCCAAACGAGAACGGCCGCCGAACCCGGCGGCCGTTTTGCTTTTAATGGCTGAAGACGAGCGGCGGCGCGATCCTATCCCGCCTGAGCCAGCGGGCCAGGAGCAGCACCGCCACCACGGCCAGCCCCGACGCCAGGCCGATCCAGATGCCGACGCCGTGCAAGCCGAAATGGAAGGCGAGCAGCACGCCGAGCGGCAGGCCGATGCCCCAATAGCCGATGGCGGCATAGATCATCGGCACCTTGGTGTCGTGCAGGCCGCGCAGCATGCCGGCGGCAACGGCTTGCGCGCCGTCGAAAATCTGAAACAGCGCCGCAAAGGCCAGGAACGACACGGCAAGGGCGATCACCCTGGCATTGACCGGGTCGGTCATGTCGATGAAGGCGCTGATCAGCAGATGCGGCCACAGGACCATCACCAGCCCCATCAGCGCCATGAACGAGACGCCGATGACGAAGGCAGTCCAGCCGGCGCGCGAAACGCCTGCCGGATTGCCGGCGCCGTGGGCCAGCCCGACGCGCACGGTGACGGCCTGGTTGAGACCGAGCGGCACCATGAAGGAGATCGAGGCGATCTGGATGGCGATGGCGTGCGCGGCGAGCGAATCCGCATCGATCAGGCCCATCAGCAGGGCTGCGGCGTTGAAGATCGTCACCTCGAAGGCGAGGATGCCGGCGATCGGCATGCCGAGCCGCAGCAGACCCTTGAAACGCGGCCAGTCGGAGCGCCAGAAGCGGCCGAACAGGCGGTAGCGGCGGAACTTCTTCTCCAGCATCACCACGGCTGCCAGGCCGCAGAACATCAGCGTGCTCGACAGCGTGGTCGCCAGCCCCGAACCGGCAATGCCCATCGAGGTGACGCCGAGATTGCCGAACATGAACACCCAGTTGAAAAAGGCGTTGCAGGCGACGGCGACGAAAACGATGACCAACGCCCAGCCTGGCCGCTCCAGCGCCGAGATGAACGAGCGCAGCACGATATAGCCGTAGAACGGCAGCACCGCCCATTCCAGCCAGCGCAGATAGATGCCGGCCTGATGTGCCAATGCCGGCTCCTGGCCCATGGCCAGCAGAATGGCCTCGCCATGCCACAGCACCATCCAGATCGGGATCGAGATCAGGATCGCCAGCCACAGGCCCTGGCGCACGGTACGGCGCAAATCGCGCACCGAATAGCGCCGGCGGCCAAGCTCGGTGGCGATCATCGGCGAGGTCGCCAGCATCAGGCCGAGGCCGAAGATCAGCGGCATGAAATAGAGATTGGCGCCAAGCGCGCCGCTGGCCAGCGTGTCCGCGCCCAGACGCCCCATCATCATGACGTCGGTGGCGGTCATCGCGGTCTGGCCGAGATTGGTCAGCACCATCGGCCAGGCCAGCGCCAGCGTCGCCCTGATTTCCTGACGCCAAAGATTTTCCGGCGCACGAGCGCCGGCTTCGATCGCAGACATTGTCCTGCTCTTTCCGATTGCGGCGCGTCGGCAACGAGGCCGGAAGCCGCACTTCCAAACGGCAAAACCTTCGGTTTCGCAGCGTTTGCGTCGTTCTATTGGACGAAATGCGGCATGAAGGCAAGGGAGGACGGGCAGCCGGCGATTGAGCCAGAGGCGGGAACCCTCCTATCCGGCTGCCCTTATTTGTTTTACGCAATTCCGGACGGAAAACCGTTACACACTTTTCCTGGAATTGCTCTAGATCAGCCGATGCTTTCGCCGCCGTCGATCACCAGTGCCTGGCCGGTCATGAAGGATGAGCGGTCGGAGACGAGGAACAGGATCGCTTCGGCGATCTCTTCGGCGCTCGCCCAGCGGCCCATCGGAATCTTGGTGCGGACATAGGTCTCGATCGCCTCGCGTCCGCCCATCTGGGCGATGAACGGCTCGTTGAAGGGCGTGTCGACCCAACCGGGGCAGAGCGCGTTGACGCGCACATTGTGCCGGGCATAGTCGAGCGACATCTGCCTGGTCATCGCCACAACCGCATGTTTGGAGGTGGCATAGGCGATCATTTCGCGATCGTAGAACACGCCGGAATTCGAGGCCGTGTTGAGGATGACGCCGCCGCCTTGCGCGACCATTGCCGGCATGACCAGCCGCGCGGCCAGAAACTGCGCCCGTACATTGATGCGCCAGGACGCATCCATACCATCGACCTCGACCTCGGTCAGCGTGCCGCCGACCTGGATGCCGGCGTGATTGTGCAGAATGTCGATGCGGCCATACTTGCCGAGAGTGCCTGTGATGAGCTGCCCTACCGCCGCGTCGTCAGAGACGTCGGTGACAATGGCCTCGGCCTGCCCGCCAGCCGCGCGGATACTCGCCGCTGTCGCCTCGCCGCTGGTCTTATCCCGGTCGGCGATGACCACCAGCGCGCCTTCCCTGGCCATGATCATGGCGCCGGCGCGGCCGATGCCGGAACCGGCGCCCGTCACCACGGCGATGCGGTCTTTGAGGAGCATGAATTTGTCTTTCAGCTGGATGGCTTGTTCAGTTTGACGGCTGGCGCTGGCGCAGCTGCCATTGGGCAAGCACCACCAGAAGAACCGAGGCGACGAGCACGATGGTGGCGATGGCGTTGATTTCCGGCGTCACGCCGCGCCGGATCGAGGCGAAGACATAGATCGGCAGCGTCGTCTGCGCGCCGGCGACGAAGAAGGCGACGATGAAATCGTCGAAGGAGAAGGTGAAGGCGAGCAGGAAGCCGGCGATCACCGCCGGCATGATCTGCGGCAGCACGATCGAGCGAAACGTCGTCAGCGGCGTGGCGTAGAGATCGCTCGAGGCCTCGATCAGGTTGCGGTCGAGGCTGGCGAGACGCGTGCCGACGATTATCGTCACCAACGCCATCGAAAACAGGCCGTGGGCGGCGATGATCGATCCATAGCCGAGCGACAGGCGCGGCGGCTGGTCGTTTGGCCAGATCGAGGCGAGGAACGGGTTGAGCACGCCAAACAACTGGACCAGCGCGACGAGCGTCGAGATGCCGATGACGACGCCGGGAACGACGATCGCGGCACCCATCAGCGCGTCGAAGACGGCGCGGGTTCTGAGCCCGACCCGCGCCAGGCCGAGTGCGGCTGCCGTGCCGCACACCGCCGCCAGAAGCGCGCTGGTGGTGGCGATGAACAGGCTGTTCTTCAATGCCTCGACCAGGAACGGGTTCGACAGCGCCGTGCCGTACCACTGCACCGAAAAGCCGGTGAACTCGCTGGCATGGCGGCCGGCGTTGAAGGAAAACAGCACGACCAACGCAATCGGCAGATAGAGGAAGGCGAAGACGGCTGTGACGAAGGCGCGCATCAGATCAGATCCACCCTGCGGGCGCCCGACACCCGCGTCGAGATGCGGTTGGCGGCAATCAGCACCACCACCGAAACCGCCACCAAGGTGATGGCGATGGCCGATCCGAACGGCCAGTTGCGCGACTGCAGGAACAGGTCGACCAGCGCGTTGCCGATGAAGAACACCTTGCCACCGCCAAGCAGCGTCGGGATCAGGTATTCGCCAAGCAGCAGGATCATGACCAGCGAGAAGCCGGTCATGACGCCCGGCAGCGACAGCTTCAGCGTCACCCCCAGAAAGGTTGAGAGCGGGGTCGCGCCGAGATCGGCGGAGGCTTCCAGCAGCCTTCGGTCGAGCCGCTCGAGACTGACATAGATCGGCAGGATCATCAGCGGCAAATAGCCATAGACGATGCCGAGCAGCACGGCGCCCGGCGTGTTGATCAGCCTGACATCCTCGATACCGACAAAGGCCAGCAGCGCGGGAATGCCGCGTCCGCCCAGAATGTACATCCAGGCATAGGTGCGCATCAAAAGGCTGGTCCAGAACGGAATGACCACGAGCGCCAGCAGGATCAGCCGCCAGCGTTGCGGCGCCTTCAGGGCAAGGTAGTAGGCGACGGGGTAGGCGACGAGCAGGCAGGCAAGCGCGCCCACCGGCGCCAGCATCATCGTGTTCCAGAAGGCAGTCGCCCGCGCCGGGAGGTTGGCATATTGCGCCAGCGTGAAGGCGGCCTGGTAGCCGCCCTCCGGCGCCCGCTCGCCGACGCTGAACACGGCAATGGCGACGAACGGCAACACCAGAAACACCACCAGCCACGCTGTAGCCGGAGCGAGCAGCAGCGCTGTCAGGATGTTATACCGAAATCTGTTGCCGTGCATGGAAACCGCCCCGATGCCGGCGGACCTAGGCCCGCCGGTTTCCGTTTGCGTCAGGCCGGCCTCAAGCCGACTTGAAGCGCGCCATCAGCTCGGCGCGGCCGGGATCGGTCAGCGTCGCCGCCGCACCGAATTCCAGCGGTGTCAACAGGTCGGCCGCCGGATAGAGGATCGGATTGTCCAGCACTTCCTTGGGCAGCAGCTTGTTGACGCGTGCGTCGGTCGACGGCGCGCCATTGGCCAGATGCTCCTTCACCGCGACCTCAGGGGTCATCAGATAGTTGAGCAAGGCATAGCCGGCCGGCTTGTTCGGCGCGTCCTTCGGGATGGCGTAGAAATCGGTCCAGATTTCGCCGCCCTCCTTGCCCAGCACGTAGGCGATCTCCGGGATATCGCGATGCAACTGCGCGCCGTCATTCGTCCAGCACATGGTCATCCAGGCGTCGCCCGCCCGCATGCCCGGCTGGTAGTCGGACGAGACCGCGAACAGATGCGGCTTGACCTTCAGCAGCAGCTCCTCGGCCTTGGCGAGTTCATCCTGCTTCAGCGAGTTGAAGGAATAGCCGTAATATTTCAGCGCGTTGCCGATGGTGGTCAGCTGGTAGTCGTGCACCATGGTGCGGCCATCGCCCTCAGCCATGGCGACGTCCCAGAATTCCTTCCAGCTGGTCATCGGCTTGGCCAGCTTCTTGGTGTTGACGGCAAAGCCCGTGGTGCCCCAGTTCTTCGGCACCGCGTAGGTCGTGCCGTCGATCGTGCCTTCCGAGGTGAAGCGCGGGTCCTCCTGGGAGCCGTCGAAATTCGGCAGCTTGGCCATGTCGAGCGGATCGATGATGCCGAGTTTCTTGTAGGTCGAGATCGTGTAGTTGGTCGGCACGAACAGGCTCCAGCCCGAGGCGCCGGCCTGCAGCTTGGCAAGCATCTCCTCATTGGAGCCGAAGACGTTGACCTCGACGGCGACGCCGGTGTCCTTCTTGAAATTCTCGAAGGTCTGCGGGTCGTGATAGTTCGGCCAGGTGGCGATCGACATGCGGTCGCCGAGGTTTTCGGCGGCGAAGGCCGGCGTCGGCATGATGCCGAGCTCGCGCGCCATCACCGCGGTTGCTATGCCCAGGCCGGTGAGGCCGAGGAAATCGCGGCGGCCGATCGAGCCGCGCTTCAGGCGCATCAGCTGGTCGACGAAGTTCTCAGGGCTAATCGGCAGTCCGTCACGATATGATTTCGACATTTTTTGCTACCCTCTGGTTGGTCCCGTTGTTCTTGGTCTCTGGGAACGCCAGCGGCGTCCCGGAGGCAAAGCCGATGGCGACGGGTTCACCCGGCTTGAAGAGATTGCCATGGCCGATCACATGGTCGGTCTTGGCCAGCAGCGTTCCGATGCCCTGCACCTCGACGGCGTATTCCGCCGTCGAGCCCAAGAAGATCCGGTTGCGCACGATGCCCTTGAAAGGGCTGCCTTTGGTGGCGCCGAGGCTTAGCGATTCAGGACGCAGGCTGACCGAAACGGTCTCGCCCTGCTGCAAGGCGGTTCGTTTGCGCGCGGCAATGACGGTTCCGTCCGCCAGCGCCACATTGACAAGATCGCCTGTATGCCCGGCAACCTTGCCGCTCAACAGATTGGTCTTGCCGACGAAGTCGGCGACGAACAGGTCGGCCGGCTCGTCATAGATCTCGCTTGGTTGCCCGAGCTGTACGATGCGGCCGCCGTTCATGACGCAGACGAAGTCGCTCATCGACAGCGCCTCCTCCTGGTCGTGGGTGACCAGCACGAAGGTGATGCCGATCTCGCGCTGCAGGTTCTGCAGCTCGATCTGCATGTCGGTGCGCAGCTTTTTGTCGAGCGCTGCCAGCGGCTCGTCGAGCAAAAGCACAGCCGGCTTGTTGACCAGTGCGCGCGCCAGCGCGACGCGCTGCTGCTGGCCGCCGGAGAGTTCGTGGATCTTGCGGCGGCCATAGCCGGCGAGCCGCACCATTTCGAGCGCCTCGCCGGCGCGCCGGCCGATTTCCTGCGACGACAGGCGCGGCCGTGCCTGGCGCAGCCCGTAGGACACATTGGCTTCGACATCGAGATGCGGAAACAGCGCGTATTGCTGGAACACCATGTTGACCGGCCGACGATAGGGCGGCGTTCCGGCCATGTCCCGGCCACGGATGAACACCTGGCCTTCGCTCGGCTGCTCGAAGCCGCCGATCATGCGCAGGCATGTGGTCTTGCCGCAGCCGGACGGTCCGAGAAGGGCGACAAAGGCGGAGGGCGGCACAGCGAGATCGATGCCGCTGACGGCGGTCACAGCGCCATAGCGCTTGGTGACGCCGCGAAACTCGATGTCGGGCACTGCGGTCAAAGTGCTGGCTCCAGCAACAGGGCTATTCCAGGACGCTACCAGAGCTAATGGCGTCTAGTATATACCTCGCTGGTGGTATATCTGATCTATTTTCTCGTTTAAGGGGGTATAGATTGAGTGCGTCCCGCAGCGACGAATACAGCCGGCTCGCAGCCCTTGTCGCGGCGACCCGGGAGACGAGCGGCGACCTGTTCGGCAAGGCAATGGTCGGCTGGTTGAGCCAGCATGTCGGCTTCGACCACTGCGTGATCTTCGGTTACCGCGGCGCCTCGCGACCGCCGCTGCTGTTCGAAACCTTCTCGCCGGCCGAGAGCCATGTCTTCGTCACGCTCTATCAGGAAGGACCTTATCTGCTCGACCCATTTCATCACGCGGCGGTGGAGCGCAAGGAGGGGTTCTGGCGCATGCGCGAACTGGCGCCCGACCGCTTCTATGCCAGCGAGTATTTTCGCACCTACTATAGCCAGACAAGGCTGGCCGAGGAGGTCGGCTTCTTCGTGCCGCTGCCCGGCAAGGATGCCCTGGTGCTGTCGCTGATGCGATTGCACGCCTCGGGTCCCTTCGGCACCGCCGATGCCAGGCTGCTGCGCGACATGGCGCCGGCGGTCATCAACTTCGCCCGGTTGCGCTGGCCCGCACTTTCGGCCGAGGAGCAGGACGAAGCGGAGCAGGGCGAGACGATCGCCGCCGTCAACGAGTTCGACCGCGCCCACATTTGGGAAAGCCTGTCGCTGACCCCGCGCGAAAAGCATGTCGTCGATCTGGTGCTGCAGGGGCATTCCACCGAGTCGATCGCAAGAGCCATGCGCATCGTGCCGGGAACGGTGAAGGTCCATCGCCGCAACATCCATCGCAAACTCGGCATCAAATCCCAGGCCGGGCTGTTCGCCCGCTTCATCGAGATCATCGAGAGCCGGCGTTGAACTCGCTGAGGCGACATCGTTCACTTGCGGGCAACAGCCTGCTACGGATTACCCGAAACCAGTCGCTTCCTCATACGCCCAGGAGAGCAGACGATGGCATTCAGGCGCAGAAAGAACACGGCCGCGATCCCTCGCACGGTGCCGGCTTTCGAGCACATCGTCACCGAGGCGAGCGACAGTTTTCTGTGGCGGCTCGACGACTATCCCTGGGAGCGCAATGTCTGGAATTTCCATCCGGAATACGAAATCCATCTGCTGAGGAAGTCTTCCGGGGTCGCGCTGGTCGGCGATCACATCGGCGAATTCGGGCCGGGCTACCTGAGCATCGTCGGCGGCGGGCTGCCGCATGACTGGGTGACATCGGTGCAACCCGGCGAGCTGATCGAAGGACGCGACATCGTGCTGCAATTCGATCCGCAGCGGCTGCGCGGCTCGGCGGGACTGCTGCCGGAGCTGCGCGAACTAGAACCGTTCCTGGAGCGATCGCTGCGCGGCATCGTCTTCCATGGCCGCGCCGCGCTCGACGGCGCTGCGCTGATGGAACGGATGGGCACCGTGCACGGGCTCGCCCGGTTTTGCCTCTTCCTCGAACTGGTCGATCTGCTGGCCAGGACAGACGAATACGAGCTTTTGTCCTCGCCGGATTTCTCACCCGCGCTCGACGCAACCTCGCTGGACATCATCCAGCGCACGCTGACCTATCTCTTCCAGCACTTCGCCGAGGACCTGAAGCTGCCGGAGGCGGCGGAGCTGGCGGGGATGAGCGAAAGCACGTTTTCGCGCTTCTTCCAGAAAAACACCGGCAACAGTTTCAGCGACCACATCGCCAAGCTCCGGCTCTGGCAAGCCTGCAAGCTGCTGGCGGACACCGATATTCCGATCACCGACATCTGCTTCCAGGTCGGCTACATGAACATCTCCAACTTCAACCGCGCCTTCCTGCGCAAGCACCGGATGACGCCGTCATCCTACCGCAAGCTGTCGAAGCAGCGGATGACGATGCGCGCCTGAAAACCGGCCTTCCTCACTCCATCGGTACTCATGTGACAGAGGCTGTGCAGGCGGGCCGGATTTTGCAGCGCACAATGCATAAAAGTACAGGTCTGCTGCAACGGGGCTTCTAGCGCGGCCTTTAGCAACTCCTCATTTTGGCGATGGGTGGCTTGTCGCTCGGGCGATGGCGAGGATCGCGCAACCGAAGACTTCCGCTTCCTGCGACTGTTCCTGGAGGAGAAAATCAATGAAACCAATTCGGCTCGCTGCGAGCATAAGCGCAGCTTTCATGCTTACCACGACCCTCTCGACCATGGCGCTGGCGGCGCCGGTCTGCTCGGCGCCGGTCAAGGTGCTGGCGCAACCGCGTGACGGGCTGACGCTGCTGGAGGCGTCCAAGGACGAGTTCCAGAAACTGGCCGGCGCCAGCTTCCAGATCGACTATCTCAACGAGAACGACCGCCGGGCAAAGTCGCGCGCCGATGCGTCCACGGTCGGCAACTACAACGTCTACTATGTCGACGAAGCCAATGTCGCGCTGTTCGCCTCGTCGAAATGGATCGTGCCGCTCACCGACTATTACCCGGCTGACTACGACTACGCCGATTTCGACCCGGGCCGGCAGAAGGTCGCCACCTATGACGGCAAGGTGTGGTTCGCGCCGCTGACCGGCGGCGGCGACCTGATGGTCTACCGCAAGGACATTCTGGAAGCCGCCGGCATCCAGCCGCCGAAGACGCTGGACGAGTTGATCGCCGACGTGCCGAAGCTGACCGATCCCGACAAGGGCATGTACGGCATCGCGCTGCGCGGCGCGCGCGGCTCGGGCGCCAATGTCTGGCGCTGGATGCCGTTCTTCAAGGCCTATGGCGGAAAATGGTTCGACGGTGACAAGCCGGCTTTCAACTCCGAGGCCGCGGTCAAAGCGACCGAGACCTATCTTAAACTGTTCAAGGATTCAGCGCCCGGCACGCAGACCGGCAGCTGGGATGAATCGACCGGCGCCTTCCTGTCGGGCCAGGTTGCCATCTTGGTCGAATCGACGCCGCTGTCGGGCATGGCGGTCGACCCGAAGACCTCGCAAGTGGTCGGCAAGATCGGCTTCCTGCCGCCGCCCTCGCCACTGACCGGCGGCGGCTACGGCCACGGCCTCGCCATCGCCGCCAAGGCCAATGCCGATGACGCCGCGAAGCAATGCGCCGGCCTGTTCATCGCCTGGGCGACGTCGAAGGAGAACGAGAAGCGCCGGCTCGACGCGCACCAATTCGGCGAGCTCAACCGCACCAGCGTGCTGTCCAGCAAGGAGTTCGCCGACATTTACGGCGCCGATCTCGGCCAGGCGCTTGCCGATACCGGCAAGGTGACGGCGGTGAACTTCTGGCAGGATCCGCGCTGGCCGGATCTCGGCGACCGCTGGGGCATCATCCTGGAAGAGCTGGTCACCGGCACGCGCACCGACGTCAAGGGCGGCCTCGACGAACTCGAGGCCTACGCCAACGAGCTGGTGAAGAAGAAGTAATCCTCCCGCCCGCGGCGCGCGGTCCACGGCATTCGACCGGATGCCGGGACTGTGCGCCGCGGGTCTCTCCAAAAAGGCACAGCCCGAGGATAGGCAATGCGCCGACGCTCTTCCCTGCCCGTGACGTTTCTGGTTCCGACGCTCGCCATTCTTCTGGTGCTGTCGATGGTGCCGACGCTCTACGCCGTCGTCATTGCGCTGCAGAACCGCGAGCTGAGCTCGTCGGACTATTCCTGGGTCTGGCTGTCGAACTTCATCGACCTGTTCGCCGACCGGCGTTTCCTCAACGCGGTCTGGGTTTCGGTGAAGTGGGAAATCGTCACCGTGGTGGCGACGATGATGGTGGCGATCGGGCTCGGCGTGCTGATGTTCGAAGTAGCGTCGCCGCGGCTGCGCAACATCTATTGCCTGCTGTTCATCATCCCGGTGCTGTTGCCGCGTGTCTCGGCGGCCTTCGTGTGGAAGTTTGCCTATCATCCGCTCTACGGCATCGCCACCTATCCCTACAGGCTGATCACCGGCGGGCTGATCTTCGACCCGCTGTCGAAGCCGTCGACGGCCCTGTTTGCCGTCGCCTCGGTCGATGTCTGGCAGTGGGGACTGTTCTTCGCGGTCATCGTGCTGAAGCTTCTGGAGACCTTGCCGCCGCAGCCGATCGAAGCGGCGCGGCTCGACCACGCCAAACGCTGGCAGATCCATGCCTATGTGACCTTGCCTATGCTGAAGGCGCCGCTGATCAGCCTGATGTTCGTCAAGATGATCGAATCGCTGCGCTCCTTCGACCTGATTTATGTGATGACGCGCGGCGGGCCGGGCGTGGCGACCGAGACACTCGACATGTACGCCTTCTCGCAAGGCTTCATCGAGTCCGGCAAGGTGTCCTATGCCTCGGCCATGGCGGTGCTGATGATGATCGCGACTGTCATCACCTTCACCATGCTGTGGAAGCGGGTGCAGGCATGAGGCCGTATCGCATGAGACCGGGCCGCCTCATCGGCAAGATCATCCTGGCCTTCGCCGGCTTCATGGCGGTGTTTCCGCTCGCCTGGACGGCGGTCAATTCGCTGAAGAACAATGTCGACATCATCACCCGCGTGCCGCGCCTGGTGTTTACCCCGACCTTCGACAATATCAGCTACATCATCGGCCGCGACAGCGTAATGACCGGTCTCTATAACTCGGTCATTTCCTGCGGCGTCGCCGTGCTGATCGGCGTCATGCTCGGCCTTCCGGCAGCCTATGCGGTGGCGCGCTATCCCAATCGCTTCGCTGGCGACATCCAGTTCTTCGTGTTGTCGCTGCGCTTCCTGCCCCCGGTGGCAGTCGCCATTCCGCTGATGGTGATCTGGCTGCAGATCGGGCTCTACGACACCTTGCCGGCGCTGATCGTCACCTATTCGCTGCTCACCATCTCGGTGATCATGTGGCTCGCCATTCCCGCCTTCCAGGCCGTGCCGAAGGAAATCGAGGAAGCCGCTTTCGTCGACGGCTACGGCGCTTACTCGGTGTTCTGGCGCATTGCGCTGCCGGTAGCGGCGCGCTCGCTGATCGGCGCCGTCGCCTTCAGCTTCGTGCTGGTGTGGAACGAATTCCTGATCGCGCTGATGCTGTCCAGTTCCAACGCCAAGACATTGCCGATCGTCGCTTCCGAACTTTCACAGCAAGGCATGAACGTGCCGTGGGGAATCCTCAACGCCTCGGTCGTGCTGTTGTCGCTACCGCCGCTGCTGTTCCTCGGCGTGCTCAGCGGCTTCCTGAATTCCGTTTTCCGGCAAAAAAAGACTTGATGCGAGGACTTACCTATGCGGGCACTGGTGCTTGAGAAAAAAGGCGAACTGTCGCTGCGCGAGATCGCGCTGCCGCTCGACGTCGGACCGGGCGATGTCAAGATCGCCATCCACACGGTCGGCGTCTGCGGCAGCGACGTGCACTATTACACCCATGGCGCGATCGGCAGCTATGTCGTGCGGGCCCCGATGGTGCTCGGCCACGAAGCCGCGGGAACGATCGTCGAGATCGGCGCCAATGTCGGCACGCTGAAGGTCGGCGACCGCGTCTGCATGGAGCCGGGCGTGCCGAACCTGTCGTCGCGCGCGACCAGGCTCGGCATCTACAATGTCGACCCTGACGTCTCCTTCTGGGCGACGCCGCCTGTGCATGGCGTGCTGGCGCCCTATGCCGTGCACCCGGCCGCCTTCACCTACAGACTGCCGGACAATGTCACCTTCGCCGAAGGCGCGATGGTCGAACCCTTTGCCATCGGCATGCAGGCGGCGAGCCGCGCCCGCATTGTGCCTGGCGACGTCGCCGTCGTCGTCGGCTGCGGCCCGATCGGCATCATGATCGCGCTGGCGGCGCTGGCCGGCGGCTGCTCGAAGGTGCTGATCTCCGATTTTTCCGCACCCAAACTCGAGATTGCCGCGCAATATCCCGGCATCGTGCCGGTCAATATAGGTGAGCAATCGCTGGTCGACGCAGTCTCCGCCGCGACCGACAATTGGGGCGCGGATATCGTGTTCGAGGCGAGCGGCAGCCCGAAGGCATTCGCCAACCTGTTCGATGTCGTGCGGCCGGGCGGCGCGGTGGTGCTGGTCGGACTGCCGGTCGAACCGGTCAGCCTCAACGTTCCGGCGGCGATCTCCAAGGAAGTGCGCATCGAGACGGTGTTCCGTTACGCCAACATCTTCGACCGCGCGCTGCAGCTGATCGCCTCGGGGAAGGTCGACCTCAAGCCGCTGATCACCGGCACTTATGATTTCTCGGACAGCATCGAGGCCTTCGAGCGGGCGGCGCAAGGCAAGCCGCAAGACGTCAAGCTGCAAATCCTGCTTACCGGCGAGAAGGGCTGACCATGTCCGCGATCGTTTGCTCCCATGTCGACAAGGCGTATGGGGCTACCACCGTCATCCGCGATCTCAATCTCTCGATCGAGGAGCACGAATTCGTCGTATTCCTCGGCCCGTCCGGCTGCGGCAAGTCGACCTTGCTCAGGATGCTGGCCGGACTGGAGGATATCAGCGGCGGGGAAGTGTCGATCGGCGGCAAAGTGGTCAACGATCTCGAGCCCGGCGAGCGCGGCATTGCCATGGTTTTCCAGAACTATGCGCTCTACCCGCATATGACGATCTTCGACAACATCGCCTTTGGGCTCAAGCGACAGAAAGTGCCCCCGGCCGAGATCCGGAAGCGGGTCGAGGCGGTGGCAACGACGCTCGGCCTTGAACCTTACCTCGCCCGCAAGCCGACCGAACTTTCCGGCGGCCAGCAGCAGCGCGTGGCGATTGCGCGCGCCATGATCAAGACGCCGAAAGTGTTCCTGTTCGACGAGCCGCTGTCCAATCTCGATGCCAAGCTGCGCAACCATATGCGGGTCGAAATCGCCCGGCTGCATCAGTCGCTGAAGACCACCACCGTCTATGTCACCCACGATCAGTTGGAAGCGATGACGCTGGCCGACCGGATAGTGCTGCTCAGGGATGGCGTCATCGAACAGATCGGCTCGCCGGCCGAGATTTATCGCCAGCCGGGCAATCTGTTCGTCGCCGGCTTCATCGGTACGCCGAACATGAATTTCATCGACGTGGCCGTCGGGCGGAAGGACGAACGCTGGACGCTGACAGGCGGCGGCTCGAGCTTCTCCATAGAAGGCTCGGGCTTCGATCTACGCGGCGTCCAGCGCGCCGTGCTTGGAATCCGACCGCCGGACCTGAAGACCGCCGGCGCTCAGAGCATCAATCTTCTGCAAGGCACCGCCGACCTCATCGAGTTCCATGGCAATGACGCGCTGGTGACGTTCGCCTGCGGCGGCAAGGAGGCCGGCGCATTGGTATCGGCCCGCGAATGCCCGGCGTTGCGCGCGCCTGTGCGCTACACATTCGAGGAGGAGAGCGTGCATCTGTTCGACGCGGCGACCGGCGCATCCTTGCGCCGGCGAGAAGCCTAAATCTGTACGCAATTCCGGACGGAAAACCGTTTTACACTTTTCCTGGAATTGCTCTAGCCGATCGCGTCGAGCGCCTGCCGCTGGCGGTGCATTTCGAGGAAGACCTTGTAGTCGCGGTCAAAGCGGCCTGAAGCGGCCGGGTTCGAAGCGCGGGTTCTGCCGCCTTGCTGCATGGCGACGCAAGCGGCATTCAGGTCCGGGAACAGACCGGCCGCGGTGGCGGCGACCATGCCGGTGCCGAGCAGAACGGCTTCGTCGGCCAGCGGCTCGATCACCGCGCAGCCGGTCGCGTCGGCATAAAGCTCCATCAGCAACGGGTTCTTGGTGTGGCCGCCGGTGACATGCAGCGTGTCTATGAGATAGCCGTTCTCGTTCAGCGCCTCCAGCACATGGCGCACGCCGAGTGCGATGCCGACGGCGGTGCGCCAATACAGCTTGCACAGACTGTCGAAGGAGGAATCCAGCGTCAGCCCGCTGACCACGCCGACGGCATGCGGGTCGGCAAGCGGCGAGCGGTTGCCGTGGAAATCCGGCAGTACATGCAACCTCGCAGCCAGCTTGTCGCCTTCGGTGCTGCGCAGTTCAGCGACGCGCCTGGCGATCTTGGCATGCATGGCCGCATCCGGCTCGCCGCCGGCGCCGTGCCAGCGGATGATGTGGTCGAGCAAAGCACCGGTAGCCGACTGGCCGCCTTCCGACAGCCAGAGCTTTGGCAGTGCGGCGCCATAGTATGGACCCCAGACGCCGGCGAAAGGCTGCGGATCGGGCGACATGGCCATGACGCAGGACGAGGTGCCGGCGATCAATGCCAGATGGCGGCCGATATTCTGCTCGTCGCCAGCAAAGCCGCCGAGCACGCCAAGCGCGCCGGCATAGGCATCGATGACGCCGGCGCCGACCCGACAGTTTTCGCTCAAGCCCAACTCCGCCGCCGCTTCAGGGGTGAGCGTGCCGATGTCGGCGCCGACAGCACTTGCCTTCTCCGGCAGGCTGCCGTGTTCGAACAGATCGCCAAGCCCGACCCTGTCGAAGAAGTCACCGCGCCAGCCGGTTTCCTCATGCGCCAGATAGGTCCATTTGGCGGTCAGCGTGCATTGCGAGCGCGCCAGCGACCCGGTCGCCTTCCAGGTCAGGAAATCGGTGAGGTCGAACAGGTAGCCGGCTTCATGCCAAGTTCCCGGCAGATTGCGCTTCAGCCACATCAGCTTCGGCGTCGCCATTTCCGGCGACATGACGCCACCGATATAGTCGAGTACGGCGTGGCCGCTATCGGTGCATTCATCTGCCTCGGCGATCGCGCGATGGTCGAGCCAGACGATGGTGTCCCAGCGCCGTTCGCCCGTCACCGAGACGCTGAGCTGGCCGGCATTCCTGTCCAGCACCACCAGCGAGCAGGTGGCGTCGAACGACATGCCGACAATATCGTCGGCTGACACACCGGCCTTTTCGCGCGCGGCACGCACCGCGATGCAGACCGCCGACCAGATATCCTGCGAATTGTGCTCGGCGTGATCGGCCTTCGGCTGGTTCATGACGATCGGATGCTCGGCGCGGCCGAGCAAGGTGCCTGACGTATCGAGAATGCCCGCGCGGGCGCTCCCGGTGCCGACATCGACCGCGCAAACGAAGCTTTTCGTCAAGATGCCTTTACTCTCGCTCCCTAGAGCCGGATGATTTCAGGTCTGTTCGACCCGAAATCTGAATCCGTCTCTAAATCAAAGAAGTAGAGCATGATGTCGTCCGAAAACCGCTTCACACTTTTCGGCATCATGCTCTAGCCTGCAATCAGATCGGGCAATTGCAGCATGTCCGCGAATATAAAGTCCGGTTCACTCGACGCAAGCCGCGCTTTCAAGACCGGGTTGCCGGCGTGGGAACCGCCGGTGAAAGCAAAGACGCGCATGCCGGCGGCACGCGCCGCGGCGATGCCGGCAGGGCTGTCCTCGATTACGATGCAATTACCGGGATGCGCGCCCATGGCGGCGGCGGCATGGAGAAAAAGATCCGGCGCCGGCTTGCCGCGCGCGACCATGGCGGCACTGAACAGATGCGGCTCGAGCAGGCCGAGCAGACCGGTGACGTGGAGCGCGTAGCGTATCCGGTCGAGCGTGCCGGAGGACGCGACGCAGCAGGGCACGCCCAGCCTCGGCAGGATGTCGCTGATGCCGGGAATCGGCTTCAGCTCCTCGCGGAATTTGCGCATCAGTTCGACGCGCATGTCGGTAAGATGCACGTCGGTGATGTCGATGGTGAAATCGCGAAGAAGTATCTCGCGCACGCTCTTCATGCTCTTGCCGAGGAAATGCTCGTAGGCGGCATCCTCGCTGACCGAGCCCCCGGCGGCAGAGATCATGCCGAGCAGCGCCGAAACCGACAGCGCCTCGCTGTCGACCAGCACGCCGTCACAGTCGAAGATGACCAGTTCGGGCGTCATTGCGGCTGGCGTCAGAGCTTGCCGGAGATGTAGCGCGTCAGCGTCGCGCGCGTGCCATTCGCCCACAAGACGTTGAGCGCATGGGCAAAGGCCTCGGCGAACGGCGCCGAGCGGCCGACACCGCCATAGATATCCTCCATCGCAAGCCAGGCACCGGGCTTATCCTTCGCCGCCTTCGCGCTTGCCTGCAGCCGGTCCCAACTCGGGTCGTTGGCCTCGATGACCGCGCCGCTGTCTGTGGTGCCGAAACAGTAGCGGCACCACAGCGCGGACTCGAGCGCCAGACCCGCGACGCCTTTGCCGGCCTTCAGCCGGTCGGCAATGGTCGGGATGATGAATTTCGGCTGCCGGTTGGAACCGTCGAGGCAAAGCCGACGGATGGTGTCGCCGATCTTGGGGTTGGAAAAGCGGTGCTCGATGAGCTGATAATAATCTTCCAGCACGGTGTCCGGCACCGGCGGCACGGTCGGGATGATCTCGTCATGCTCGAGCTTGGCGAGGAAGCCGCGCACCAGCGGCTCCTGCATCGCCTCATGGACGAAATGGATGTCCATCAACCCTGCGGGATAAGCGATCGTGGCATGACCGCCATTGAGGATGCGGATCTTCATCAGCTCATAGGGCGCGACATCCCTCACGAATTGCACACCGACCTTTTCCAGCGGCGGGCGGCCGTCGGTGAAACGGTCTTCCAGCACCCATTGCTTGAACGGCTCGCAGAACACCGGCCAGTTGTCCTCAAGGCCGAACTCCGAGGCGAGAATACCGCGCTCGCGGTCGGAGGTGGCGGGGGTGATGCGGTCGACCATGCCGTTGGGAAAGGCGACATTGTCGCTGACCCAGTTCGCCAGATCCTCGTCGATCAGCCGGGCCAGCCCAATGACGCCATCCGAGGTGACATGGCCATTATGAGGGATGTTGTCGCAGGACATGACGGTGAACGGCACGATGCCGTCGGCCCGGCGGCGCATCAGGCCCGCAAGGATGAGGCCGAACACCGTCTTCGGCGTCGTGCCTGCCTGTGCGTCGGCGACGATGTCGGGGTGGGTCGGGTTGAACTTGCCGGAGGCCGGATCGATGAAATAACCGCCTTCCGTGATGGTCAGCGAGACGATCTTGATCGCCGGATCGGCGAGCTGGTCGATGATCGCATCCGCATCGCCGGGCGTCAGAAAGTCGATCATGACGCCGGTGACGCGGGCGCTCATATGATCGGAATCCTGCTCGACCACTGTCGTCAGCCAGTCCTGCTCCTGCAGCTTGGAACGGCCGAGCTTTTCGCCCTCGAAGACCCCGGCGCCGACCAGAGCCCAGTCATGACCGATCCCTGCGTTGAAGAGATCGTCGAGGTAGACCGCCTGATGCGAGCGATGGAAATTGCCGACGCCGAAATGGACGATGCCGGGTTTGAGCCTGGAGCGATCATATCTGGGACCGGCGACCTTGGCGGGGAGTTCCGAGAGGATCGAGGAGGAGAGTTTCACGGTCATTTTTCTACCCTTTTGGCCGGGCTGCGGCCTGCGTGATCCCGGCCCATCAACTCATCCATTGGCCGCCATCGACATTGTAGGTCTGGGCGACGATGTATTCGGCGTCGGCGCTGGCCAGGAAGACCGCCATGCCGGTCAGGTCCTCCGGCTTGCCCATGCGGCCATAGGGCACGCCCTCACCGACCAGCCGCCTCTTCTCGCCCTTCGGCCGGTTCTCATATTTGGCGAACAGCGCATCGACCTCATCCCACATATCGCTGTCGACGACGCCGGGCGCGATGCCATTGACGTTGATGCGGTGCTTGATCAGGTCGAGCCCGGCGGACTGGGTCAGCGAAATCACCGCGGCCTTGGTGGCGCAATAGACGGCGACCAGCGGCTCGCCGCGCCGTCCTGCCTGGCTGGCGATGTTGATGATCTTGCCGCCCTTGCCCCTTGCGATCATCGAACGCGCCGCTGCCTGCAGCATGAACAAAGTGCCGGCGACGTTGACGGAGAACAATTTGTCATAGCTCGCTTCGGTGATCTCGACGATCGGCGCCAAGTCGAACAAGGCAGCATTGTTAATCAGTATGTCGAGGCCGCCGGTCTTTGTTTCGACCGCCTTGACCGCCGCCTGGATCGAAGCAAGGTCGCTGACGTCGAGCCTGACCGGATAGGCGTTGGCGCCAATCTCGGCGGCCGTCTTTTCGGCAGCCGCCAGATTGATGTCGGCAATGGCCACCGTGGCACCCTCGCGCGTATAGGCTTCGGCAAAAGCCCTGCCGATGCCGCGCGCGGATCCGGTGATCAGCGCCGATTTGCCTTTCAGTCTCACTGCGTCAGCGCCTTTCCGTCGGGGCCGAAGCGATGCATGCGGACCTTGTCCGGCGTCAAATAGATGGTGTCGCCGTGGCGTACGGCCAGTTCGCCATCGGCGCGTACCGTCAGCGGACCGACGCCGTCGGCCTGGACATGCAGGAAGGTGTCGGAGCCCAGATGCTCGGCGACGCCGACAAGGGCTTTCCAGTCGCCCGCTGTGGTCGATATCCCCATATGCTCAGGACGAATGCCGATGGTCTTGGCGTTGTATTTGGCCGCCGGCGCACCTTCGATCAGGTTCATTTTCGGCGAACCGATGAAGCCCGCCACGAACAGGTTCTTCGGCGACTTGTAGAGTTCCATCGGCGAGCCGACCTGTTCGATGTTGCCGGCGTTGAGCACGACGATCTTGTCGGCCATGGTCATGGCTTCGATCTGGTCGTGGGTGACGTAGACCATCGTCGTCTTGAGCTGATGGTGCAGCTCGCTGATTTCGAGCCGCATGGTGCCGCGCAGTGCGGCGTCGAGGTTGGACAGCGGCTCGTCGAACAGGAAGGCCGAGGGCTGGCGCACGATGGCGCGGCCGATGGCGACGCGTTGCCGCTGGCCGCCGGAGAGCTGGCCGGGCCGGCGTTCGAGATAGTTGGTGAGGTTGAGGACCCGGGCCGCGTCCTTCACCTTCTTGTCGATCGTCGCCACATCCTCGCCCGCCATCTTCAGCGGGAAGCCGATGTTCTTGGCCACCGTCATATGCGGATAGAGCGCATAGGACTGGAATACCATGGCCAGCTTGCGCTTGGCCGGCGCCTCGCCGGTGACGTCACGGCCATCGATGTTGATGGTGCCCCCGCTGGTGTCCTCGAGCCCGGCGATGAGGCGCAGCAACGTGGACTTGCCGCAACCCGACGGCCCGACGAAGACGACGAACTCGCCATTCTCGATGACCAGGTCGAGGCCTGGAATGATGACCGTCGATCCGAAATGCTTGGCGACGTTCTTGAGCGTGATGTTTCCCATGGTTTCCTCCCCGAGGGGTTATTTGGCCGGATTGCTTCAGGCAACGTCCGTTATTTTACCGCGCCGAATGTCAGGCCGCGCACCAGCTGCTTCTGGCTGAACCAGCCCATGATCAGGATGGGGGCGATGGCCAGCGTCGAGGCCGCCGAAAGCTTGGCCCAGAACAGGCCTTGCGGGCTCGAGAACGAACTGATGAAGGCCGTCAGCGGCGCTGCCTCGGTGGTGGTCAGGCGGATGGTCCAGAACGCTTCGTTCCACGCCAGGATGATGTTGAGCAGCATGGTCGATGCGATGCCCGGCACGGCCATGGGGGTCAGCACATAGACGATCTCGCCCCACAGGGTGGCGCCGTCCATGCGTGCCGCCTCCAGGATTTCGCCGGGGATTTCGCGGAAGTAGGTGTAGAGCATCCAGATCACGATCGGCAGGTTGATCAGCATCAGCATGATCATCAGGCCGATGCGGCTGTCGAGCAGTCCGGCATCGCGGAAGATGAGGTAGATCGGGAACAGCACGGCAACCGCCGGCATCATCTTGGTCGAGAGCATCCACATCAGGATGTCCTTGGTCCACTTGCCCGGCGAGAAGGCCATCGACCAGGCGGCCGGAACCGCGACGATCAGGGCCAGGATGGTGGAGCCGACCGAGAGCAGCACCGAGTTGAAGAAGAACTTGAAGTAGCCGCTCTGCGCCTGGACCTCGGTATAGCTCTCGAACGTCCCCGACGGGATCAGCGCGAAGCCCTGGATGGCCTCCTGCTCCGACTTGAACGAGGTGATGATCGTGTAGAGGATCGGGAAGAAGATCAGCAGCGCGACGATCCAGGCGGCGCCTGTCGCAATGACCTTGTGTTGGGTGGTGACTGCACGTGCCATCGTATCCTCCCTTACTTGTCCAGGTTCTTGCCCACCGCGCGCATGGCGAAGAAGGCGACGATGTTGGCGAGAATGACGGCGATGACACCGCCGGCCGATGCCTGGCCGATTTTGAACTCCAGCAATGCCTTCTGGTAGACGAGGAAGGGCAGGTTGGTGGAGGCAAAGCCGGGTCCGCCATTGGTGGTGACCAGGATTTCGGCATAGACCGACAGCAGGAAGATGGTCTGGATCAGGATGACGACGGTGATGGCGCGCGACATGTGCGGCAGCGTCAGATAGATGAAGCGGCTGACGAAGCCGGCGCCGTCCATCTCGGCGGCTTCCTTCTGCTCGCCGTCGAGCGACTGCAGGGCGGTCAAAAGGATCAGCGTTGCGAAGGGCAGCCATTGCCAGGCGACGATGATGATGATGGCCAGCATCGGGTGCTGCCCGAACCAGTCGATTGGCTGGGCGCCGAAGAAGCGCGCAATGTCGGCAAAGACGCCGTATTGCGGGTGCATGATCATGTTCTTCCAGACAAGTGCAGCCACCGGCGGCATGACGAAGAACGGAGAGATGACGAGGATGCGCACGATCCCCTGTCCCCACATCGGCTGATCGATCAACAGCGCCAGCATGATGCCGCCGATCACGGTGATCAGCAGCACGCTGCCGACCAGGACGAGCGTGTTCAGGATCGATTGCAGGAATGCCGGGTTGGAATAGAACAGCGAGTAGTTCGAGAACCAGACGAAGCCGTCGCGGATCGGGTTCAGCGGATTGTATTGCTGGAAGGAGAACCAGAAGGTGATGACCAGCGGCACGATCATCCAGACGAACAGCAACACGACGGACGGCGCCATCATGAAGCGGGCAAGCGAACGGGTCTGCTGAGTAGCCATGACGGTCACCCTTCACTAGTCGGACTGAATTTTCACAGCGGGGAAAAAGCGGCCGCCCGAACTGGGACTCGGGCGGCCATCGCCGGTCAGGAGGCGACCGGCGTTCGGCACCGGGAGGAGCCTTACTTGATATAACCGCCTTCGGTCATGGTCGCCGTGGCGGCGTCCTGCGCCTGCTTGAGCGCGTCGTCTACGCTGGTCTGGCCGGCGAGCGCCGCCGAGAACAGCTGGCCAACGGTTGTGCCGAGGCCCTGGAACTCAGGAATGGCGACGAACTGCACACCGACATAGGGCACCGGCTTGACCGTCGGATGCGCCGGATCGGCGGCATTGATCGAGTCCAGCGTCATCTTGGCGAACGGGGCCGCCTTCTGGTACTCGGGATTGGCGTAGAGCGAGGAACGCGTTCCCGGAGGAACGTTGGCCCAGCCTTCCTTCGAAGCGACCAGTTCGGCATAGTGCTTGCTGGTTGCCCATGAGACGAACTTCTGGGCGGATTCCGCCTTCTGCGTGCCTGCGGGGATCGCCAGCGACCAGGCCCAGAGCCAGTTGGCGCGCTTGCCGAGGCCATTGTCCGGCGCCAAAGCATAACCGACCTTGTCGGCCACCTTCGAGGCCTTCGGATCCGAGACGAAGGACGCCGCCACGGTGGCGTCGATCCACATGCCGCACTTGCCTTGCTGGAACAGAGCCAGATTCTCGTTGAAGCCGTTGGACGAAGCGCCTTCCGGACCGTCGGCCTTCATCAGGTCGACATAGAACTGCAGTGTGTTCTTCCATTCCGGTTGGTCGAACTGCGGCTTCCAGTTCTCGTCGAACCAGCGGGCGCCAAACGAGTTGGACATGGCCGTCAGGAACGCCGTGTTCTCGCCCCAGCCGGCCTTGCCGCGCAGGCATACGCCGTTCACGCCATTGGCGCGGTCGGTCATCTTGTCGGCGGCCTGCTTGATGAAGTCCCACGTCGGGGCATCGGGCATGGTCAGCCCGGCCTTCTCGATCAGGTCCTTGCGGTACATGACGAAGGAGCTTTCGCCGTAGAAGGGCGCGGCATAGAGCTTGCCGTCGACCGAGAGGCCGCCGGCGATGGCCGGGATGATGTCCTTGGCGTCATAGTCGTCGCCGAGCTTGTCGAGCGGCAACAGCCAGCTCTGCTTGGCCCAGATCGGAACCTCGTAGGTGCCGATCGTCATCACGTCATACTGGCCGCCCTTGGTTGCGATGTCGGTGGTGACGCGCTCGCGCAGCACGTTCTCTTCGAGCGTGACCCAGTTCAGCTGGATGTCGGGGTTCGCCTTGGTGAAGTCGTCCGTCAGCTTTTGCATGCGGACCATGTCGCCATTGTTGACCGTGGCGATGGTGATGGATTCGGCGTGTGCGGCAAAAGCGAAAGCGCTGGCCGACAACAAGCCCAGGGTGAGCGTGCGCAGTTTCATCAAATTCCTCCCATGAACCAAGATGAGCATTTGCCTTGGTAATGGGCAATTACTCACTTGGCATAAATTATGTCAAGCCAGATTCGATGCTGCAGCGCAGCACGCAAGGCGGAGCGCGGCGTTGCGCGCGTAGAGGATATTGAACGGATTTGGGAAGCTGTTTGCAGGGGATGTGAGAGCGCGTTGATGCCGACCCATCGCAACCCAATCGTCGCGCCAGGGGAGCGATAGGGCCGAGTCCATCAGCCGTGGGACGGGTAGCTTCCCACGGAATATTCGAAAACCCTGCCGTCGCGTATTTGCTTGGCTCTGGTCAGCACTTCCGTCACCTGGATCCAGCTGGGCTCGTCCTTGCGCAGCCTAACTTCCCGGCCGATTGCCTTCACGGCAGCTTGAAAGGGCGTAAATGCTTCGATCACCTGCGTCGTGCGCACGGTGTTGTTTTCGATTTCTTCGACGCGATAGACTTTCATCAGCCGGCTGATCGACCCTGTTTCAATCTGCAGACGATTGATCCTGCTCAATTGGGTCGTCACAAGCACAAGCCTATGCCGGGCGAGTGATATCGACAGCGTTTTTGTCAAGCTTGGTTAACCGGGTGGCCCGATCGCAGCTGTTTGTCCGCGAAAGCGAGCATTCGTCGCGGATCCATGGCTCGCTTTGCATCTCGGAAATCAATCCGCGAATCGCTCGCCCTCAGGCGCAGGCGATCTCGGCCAGGATCCAGTCCCGGAAGGCTTTTATCTTCGGCACGTTGCGACGCGCCGTCGGGTAGACCAGCCAATAGGCGTGGCCGTCGTCGCCGACCAGGTCGAAGGGCTGGATCAGGCGGCCGGCGGCGAGCTCGGTCTTGAACAATGCGGTGGTCAGGATCGCCACACCATGGCCGGCGATGGCCGCGTTCGCCTCATAGGCCTGCGCGCCCATGCTGGTGCCGGTGCGCCTGGCAAGTTCGTCCGCCGGGACGCCGGCAAGGGCGAACCATTCCCGCCACCAGATGTCGCCGGGATCGAGAATGGGCAGCTTGAACAGGTCGGCGGGTTCGTGGACGCCACCTATGGTGGCAGCGAGTGCCGGGCTCAGCACCGGGGTGAAATCGGCCTTGAACAAAAGATGGGTCTCCACTCCAGGCCACTTGCCGCTGCCGGAGCGGATAGCGATGTCCATGTCCTCGCGGGCAAAATCGATCACCCTGTTCGAGGTATCGACGCGCACCGCCAGCGACGGATGCGCGACCTGGAAGGAGCCGAGGTGCTGCGCCAGCCAGTTCGAGGCAAAGGTCAGCAGCGTCGAGACGCACAGCACACCATCGGCGCCCCCACGCGCGGCGGAATAGGCGCTTGAGAGCAGGCTGAACGCCTCGCTGACGGCGGGCGCCAGGCGCTGGCCGGGTTCCGTCAGCACAATCTGGCGCGGCTGGCGCAGGAACAGCGGCGAACCGATGCGCTCTTCCAGAAGCTTGATCTGGTAGCTGGCCGCGGCCTGCGTCATGCCGAGTTCCTGCGCGGCCTTGGTGAAGGAGAGATGCCGCGCGACGGCTTCGAACACCCTGATGGCCTGCAGCGGCGGCAACTGGGCGAGCTGTGGTGCCTTGAGATCGGGCATAAGCCCTCCTTATGGGTCGTGATCGACGTTTGATTGGCGGCAAGAGCCAATCAGGCCGATATCTGGTGTCAACGATCAATCAAGTTCAAGCATAGCGGAGGCTGAAGATCATGACCACGGCACAGCAAAAACTCCATTCCACCCCGGCGCAGAGCTGGTTTTCCCTGCTGGTGCATGAATTTTCCCTGCTTGTGCACCGCCGGCGCGGCTACGTCGACGTCCGGGAGTTGTCGCCGCATCTGCAGCGCGACATGGGTTTTCTCGACGGCAACGACCCGTCCGGGCGCTGCAAATAAACGTGTTGGATTTTATCGATGGGCCGCTTAATCTATCAGGAACCGTCGAGCAAGGCCGTGGCGGTCCGCTCGTCGGTGATGAGGCCATTGACCAGCCGGCGGTTCACAGCGGCCAGGATGCCCGGCAATTTGCGCTCGCCCATGGCGAGCGCAATGACCAGCGACTTTTCGCGTGACGGCAAGGCTGCCGACGATACCCGGTCGTTGGTGATGCCCTCGATCATGCGGCCTTCCCGATCGAACACCCAGCCGACGATCTCGGCGACGCCGCCAGCCTTTTGCAACGCCTTCAGCTCGCTTTCCGAGATAAAACCGTCCTCGTAGAGCGGCGCCTTCGGGCCGAGATCGCCGATGCCGACAAAGGTCACGTCGGCTTCCGCGGCCAGCGCCAGCGTCGGTTGGATCATCGGCTGGGCAAGCAGCATCTCGCGCTCTTCCGGCGACGAGGCGATGACCGGCAGCGGCATCGGGAACGAGCGCGCCTTGACCCGGTCGGCCATGGTGAAGATGACGTTGTAGAAGGCGGCCGAACCGTCGGGCGAGATGTTGCCGGTCAAGGACACAACCTTGTGCTGCGAGCATTCCATCGGCGGCAATTGCTCGATCGCCGCCTTCAGCGTGCGGCCGGTGCCGATGGCCAAGACGATGGGCGTCGGTGACCGCAGCCGCCGCTCGATCTCGGCCGCGGCCGCCTCGGCAATGCCGATCGTGGTCGAGGATGAGGTTGGATCGCTCGGCACCACTTCGACGAGGTCGAGCGCGAAGCGTGACTTCAGTCTAGCTGCGAGATCAAGGCAATTGGCGATCGGGTGATCGACGCGAACCTTGATCAGCCCCTCCGACACCGCCAGCGACACCAGCCGCTGCGCCGTCTGCCGGGAAATGCCGAGCGTGGCGGCGATCTGGTCCTGGGTGTTGCCGGCAACATAATAAAGCCAGCCGGCGCGCGCTGCCTCGTCCAGCCTGCTGCTGCCGCCGTCTTGCCGCGAATTCAAAATGTGCCTCCAGCCCTGCCCCTTTGCGCGCCCTTGGGCGAAGCGTCGTAGTCTTGCAGGGAATGTGTCGGCGCGCAATTGTTCAATCGGGAAGACAATTGCTTGCTGCTTCGATCCGGCCGCCGCGCGGCAACCAACCCAGCGAAAATCGCCGGCGGACGGGCTCGGCGGTTTATCTCCTGATACAAACGCTTTAAGGGGATCGGCAAAGGAGCCTCGCATGACGCCGAAAGCGGTTTTCTGGGATATGGACGGCACGCTGGTCGACAGCGAGCCGCTGCACGAGGCGGCCTTGGTGGCGGCGCTGCGCAGCGTCGGTATCACGCCGCCGGCCGACCTGCATGAGCGGGTGCTGGGCGTCGCCGCCGCACCGGTCTACGAGATGCTGCGCAGCGAGTTCGGCCTCGACCTGCCCTTCGACGACTGGATCGTGCGCAAATACGATCACTACATGCCGATGGCCGAGACGCTGAAGCCGCGCCCCGGCGCGATCGAAGTGTTCAACGAGTTGCGCGCGCTCGGCGTGCAGCAGGCGGTGGTGTCCAATTCCGACCGGGTGATCGTCGATGCAAATCTGAGCGCCGTCGGCCTGATCTATCCCGGCATGCGCACGATCAGCCGAAACGACGTGCGCGAAGGCAAGCCGCATCCCGAACCGTTCCTGCGCGCCGCGTGGCTGGCCGGCGTCGATCCTTCAGACGCGGTGGCCGTCGACGACAGCGTTACCGGCGCCACATCAGGCCTGGCCGCGGGGATGCGGACGATCTTCTGGCCGGAAGCGCCGATGGCAGGACCGAAGGGCGCTGTCGTGATCAACAGTGCGGAAGAGTTGCGGGCTCAGTTGGGACTCTGAGTGAGCCTATGAACGTCGGCGCTGCCCCTCATCCTCCCTTCAGCTTGGCCATGCATTGTCTAATGTTGCGCTGGTCGACCCCCGTCTCGGCTTCGCCGAGCCACCCTGCCGGGGCGAGCCACGGGTCTCGCCCGTCCTTCGGACCCCCCGATCGACGGGGTAGAGGAAAGGCGCCAAGCTTTTTGCCGTCAAACGCTCGTCCAGAAAGGCTCCCTTCCTTCCCTCCGGAGGGGGAAAGGTGGCGCTGCGAAGCAGCGACGGATTGGGGGAACCACCTGGCAATCAACCTTACGCCGATCAGTCATAACAAATCACAGAAGGTGAGTGCGTAGCGTAAACGGGAGAAGCACGGATGGTCGCTTAGCTGCGGTACACCGGCTCCTCCTCGTCGAGGATCGCCTTCAGCTCGGCAAGGTGACGCTCCGCCTGGCCGGGATAGTCGTCCATTTCGCTGGCGGTCTTTTCGGCAATGGCGTCGGAGAGCGTGCGCAGCGGACGGCCGGTCCACAGCGCCTTGATGTAGGTCTCGGCGGCACGCTCGAAATAGAACATGCGGTTGAAGGCGTCGGCAACGGTGTCGCCGATGACCATGACGCCGTGATTGCCCATCACCATCACCTTGACCTTAGGGTCGGTGAGCAGTTGCGAGCAGCGCTCGCCTTCCTCCTCGAAGGCCAGCCCGCCATAGTGGGCATCGACGACGTGGCGGTTGAAGAACATGGCCGAGTTCTGGTCGATCGGCGGCAGAGTCGAGTCGGCCAGCGATGCAAGCACAGTGGCATGAATGGAATGCACATGCATGGCGCAGCGCGCATGCGGCACGTTGCGGTGAATGGCGCCGTGCAGACCCCAGGCGGTCGGGTCGGGCGCATTCGGGCCGGACAATGTCTCGGGATCGTTGGCGTCGATCAGCAAAAGGTCGCTCGCCTTGATGCGCGAGAAATGCACCTGGTTGGGGTTCGTCAGGAATTTGCTGCCGGCCTCGTTGACCGACAGCGAGAAGTGGTTGGCCACGGCTTCATGCATGTTGAGCCGCGCCGTCCAGCGGAAGGCGGCGGCAAGATCGACGCGCTCCTCATAATAGGGCAGGTTGGTCAGCGGCTCTTTCTGCAAACGGGCGATGCTCATCAAAAAATCCTCCATTTCCCCGAGAATGCCGCGCCCAATGCCGACCAGCAACCGGTAAGTACTGGGTCAGGCCGCCGAGCGGGCCGACTGCAGCCCGCCATGTTCGACGATGAAGTCGATGACTTTCTGCAGTCCCTTGCCGCGCGATAGATCGGTGAAGCCGAACGGGCGCTTGCCCCGCATTCGGGCGGCGTCGCTCTCCATGACATCGAGGTTGACGTTTACATAGGGCGCCAGATCGCTCTTGTTGATGACCAGGAAATCGGAACGGGTGATCGCCGGCCCGCCCTTCCTGGGGATTTCCTCGCCCTGGCAAACCGAGATGACATAGAGGGTCAGGTCGGCAAGGTCCGGCGAGAAGGTGGCGGCAAGATTGTCGCCGCCGGATTCGATGAAGACGATGTCGAGATCGGGGAATTTCCTGTTCAGCCCGGCGATCGCCTGCAAATTGATCGAGGCGTCCTCACGGATGGCGGTGTGCGGGCAGCCGCCGGTCTCCACGCCGACGATGCGGTCCTCAGGCAGCGCCTGCAGGCGAGCCAGCATCATGGCGTCTTCCTTGGTGTAGATGTCGTTGGTGACGACGGCGATGGAGAAATCGTCGCGCAGCGCCTTGCAGAGCTTTTCGGTTAGCGTCGTCTTGCCGGAGCCGACGGGACCGCCGATGCCGATGCGCAGGGGACCGTTGGCCTGAGTCATAGCGAAAAATCCGTCATGCCGAAAAACTCCGTGATGGCGAGGATGGCGAAGCTGAGCCCGATCAACAGGCAGAGCGGCGAATAGAAGCTGATATCGAGCCGCGCAAAAGGCTGTTCCGGCGCCAGACGGCGCCACCACGGCGTGAAGCCGGCAATGCCGCGGCCGAGGAAGACCAGCCCTATGAGCAGCGCTGTGGCGGCAAGGCCTTCCCTTGGAAAGGGGGTGGCGAAGACCCCGGTCAGCGCCAGCGGCCACAGGGTTGCGAGGCACAGGCACGCGGCAACGGCGAAACAGGCAAACGGCGTCGGCATCTCGTCGACGCCGCGAAAGCCGACGACGGCGTGGGCGCAGGAGACGCCGTCCCTGCCCGGCCAGATGCCGCCAAGGCCCCAATAGACATGCAGCGCGGTGATCAGCAGCAGGACGGCCGAGAGGGCGAAGGCGAGGACGATCATGAGCGGAACAGCCTGGAATACTGCGTCTCGTGCTTCATCGCCATGATGTCGGAGATGAAGGCGCAGCCGCCGAGATCGTCCAATGTCGAGCCGGCGGCGCGCGCGGCCGTCGACAGCGCCAACGGCTCGAAGCCGGCGAGCAAGGCCATGGCGTCCGTCTGGCCGACGATTCCGAGTCGGATCGCCGCCTGAACGAGGTTGGAGAAGAAGGCCTGCAGGAAGGCCGACATCGCGTCCTGAAGCGCGATGCCGTTGCCGCCGGCAACGGCGCCGACGGCGACACAGTAGGCGCATTCGGCCGGCAGGCGGCCCAATACCGGATTCGCCCACGCCGCTGCCGCTTTCAGGAAGGCGGCGCCTTGCAGCATGGTTTCGGTGTGGCGCTCACGCGAGCCGGCCAGCGCTTCGGCGAGATCGGCAATTTCATGGAGGTCGCCTTCATGGAGGTCGCCGCCGTCGCGGGCGCGGCGCCAGCTTTCCGCGAAGAGCACGGCGTCGTTCCAGCCCGAGCCCATCTCGACCAGCGTCTCCAGCCAGAAGGCGAGGCTGGCGGTATCGGCAACCAGCCCGTCTTGCCCGGCGCGTTCGAGACCATGGCTGTAGGCAAAGCCGCCGACCGGAAAGGCCGGCGACAGCCACGCCATGAGCCGCAGCAAAGCGATGCCGGACGGCTGGTCAGTCATGATCGTGATGATGCCCGTCATGGGAATGGCTGTACGAATGCGACTCGCTGTGTGCGTGGGAACGTCCATCATGGGAATGCGCTTCGGCGTGCGCATGCGCATGGCCATGATCGTGACCATGCGCACCTTGGGCGGAATAGGCGCCGCGCACCGGCTTGAACGGTTCGGAGACTTCGCGCACCGTGGCGCCCAGCCCTTCCAGCATAGCCTTGATAACATGGTCGCGCAAAATCAGGATGCGGCTGGGCTCAATCGCAGCCGCCAGATGCCGGTTGCCGATATGCCAGGCGAGTTCGGTCAGATGCACGGCGTGGCGGGCGCGGATGTCGTAGACCTCTTCGGGTGCCGCGGTGATCTCGACCTGGCCGCCATCCTCCAGCACCAGCCGGTCGCCATCGTTCAAGGTCACGGGTTCGGGCAGGTCGACCAGCACCTTGCTGCCGTCGGCAAGCTCGATGGCGCGGCGGCGCAAATGACGCTCGTCATGGGGCAGGACGGCACGGCCGGATGGCGGCGTAGTTCCGGCAGTGCCGGCAGGCACCACCGAGACGGCCCGGGGGAACTTGGTGAAGTCGGTGTTCAGGTTGAGTTTCATCGCATGGCTCCACCGTTAGCCTGGGCTCTCGCACGGGCAGGCCGCGCCAGGACGCGGTCGAAATACGCGTTGACGCGCTCGGATTCGATCGGAAATGTTCCGGCGCGGGCCCAGCCGCCCATGTCGCCCAACAGCACGTCGACGGCGGAAAACCGGTCGCCCAGCGCAAACTCCCGATCCCCCAGCCGGCCGTCGAGCGCCTTGGCCTCCGAGGCGAAATCGTAGGCGGCGGCGGGGCCGACATCGACCCGCACGTCCTTCGGCAACAGGAAGCGGTGGCGCAGCTTGTTCCACAGCGGCGCTTCGAACTCGGACTGGGCAAAATGCATCCAGGAATCCATTTCGGCGCGTCCGGCCACACCTGGATTGGCGCCCATGCCTTTGTCGGCGTGCTTGTCGGCGAGATAGACGCAGATTGCCGCCGAATCAGTCACCGTCAGTTCGCCATCGATCAGGATCGGCACCTTGCCCGACGGGTTGAGCGCATAGGCTTCGGGCGAACGCAATTTGACCTCGACGAATTCATAGGGCTGCCCGAGTTCCTCGAGCATCCACAGAACGCGGCTGACGCGGGATCCACGCGATCCGATGGCCTTGTACATGGTTGAACCCTCTTTCCTGCGACCCTAAACCATAGCCACTGTTCAGACGATGGTGTCGAAGAGCCGCAGGATGAACGATATCTGATAGATCAGCGTGCCGGCGACGAAGGCGATGTGGAAGCGGCGGTCACGCACCAGTATGGCGGCGATGCACAACACCACGAAAACCGGCGTTCGGAACAGATATTCATTGCCGTAGCGGGCGAAATGCTCGGGACCCTTCAGCAGCGTGTCGACGACGTCGAGCAGATAGGTCGTCGCCAGCAGGCCGAAGAACCAGCCACGGCGTGAATAGAAGAAATCCTCGTAGCTGGTGTAGTCGAGCATCGAATCCGGAAACAGCAGCGCGCACAGCAGGAACAGCGTGATGGCGTAGAAGATCAGGAACAGGTACTTGCCGAAAGTCCAGACCTCTATGGTGTAGAGGCCGAACTCCCACCACCAGAAATGCACCAGCAGCAACAGCATGGAGGCGACCCAGCCGAGGTGCACGGGATAGAGCCTGTACTGGCCGGGATGCTGGACGATTCGCGCCACCCCCGACAGCAGGCGAGCGACGCCAAGTCCGATCACCATGCCCATGACGATGCGGATATGCGGGAAGATGTCGTGGGCGGAGGCTATTTCGGTGACCATGACCTGCTACGCGGTTCTTTGAGCCGCATATTGCGGTGGGACCGACCGGGTCGCAACGGAATTTGCCGGGTCGATCAAATCGCCCCTCGCCTCAAAACAGGAAATACCGCTGCGCCATCGGTAGCACGCTTGCCGGCTCGCAGGTCAGTAGCTCGCCATCGGCGCGCACCTCGTAAGTCTCCGGGTCGACTTCGACATGCGGCGTAGCGTCGTTGAGCACCATCGAATGCTTGCCGATGCCGCCACGGGTGTTTTCCACGGCCACGAACTGCTTGTCGACGCCGAGCCGGCCATGCAGGCCTGAGTCCAGAGCCGCCTTGGAAACGAACGTCACCGACGAGTTGGTCCTGGCCTTGCCATAGGCGCCGAACATCGGGCGGTAGTGCATCGGCTGCGGTGTCGGGATAGAGGCGTTTGGGTCGCCCATCGGGGCTGCGGCTATCATGCCGCCGATCAGCACCATGTCCGGTTTGACGCCGAAGAAGGCTGGGTTCCACAGCACCAGATCGGCGCGCTTGCCGACCGCGATCGAACCGATGTCCCTGGACAGGCCATGCGCGATGGCCGGGTTGATGGTGTATTTGGCGATGTAGCGGCGGACGCGGAAATTGTCGTTGTTGCCGGTCTCCTGCGGCAATGACCCGCGCTGGCGCTTCATCTTGTCGGCGGTCTGCCAGGTGCGGATCGCCACCTCGCCGACGCGGCCCATTGCCTGCGAGTCCGACGAGATGATCGAGAAGGCGCCGATGTCATGCAGAATGTCTTCCGCCGCGATGGTCTCCTTGCGGATGCGGCTTTCGGCAAAGGCGATGTCTTCGGGGATCGACGGCGACAGATGATGGCAGACCATCAGCATGTCGAGATGCTCGGCCAGCGTGTTGACGGTGTAGGGCCGGGTCGGGTTGGTCGAGGACGGGATGACGTTGGGCAGGCCGCAAACCTTGATGATGTCAGGCGCATGGCCGCCGCCGGCACCCTCGGTGTGGAAGGCGTGGATGGTGCGGCCCTTGATGGCGGCGACGGTGTTCTCGACGAAGCCGGATTCGTTCAGCGTGTCGGTGTGGATCATCACCTGCACGTCGTAATCGTCGGCAACCGACAGGCAGCAGTCGATGGCCGCCGGCGTCGTGCCCCAGTCCTCGTGCAGCTTCAGCGAGCAGGCGCCGCCCAGCACCATTTCCTCGAGCGCCGCCGGCAGCGAGGCATTGCCCTTGCCGGACAGGCCGATGTTCATCGGGAAAGCGTCGAAGGACTGGATCATGCGCGCCATGTGCCAGGGTCCGGGCGTGCAGGTGGTGGCCAGCGTGCCATGCGCCGGGCCGGTGCCGCCGCCGAGCATGGTGGTGATGCCCGACATCAGCGCTTCGTCGATCTGCTGCGGACAGATGAAGTGGATGTGCGCGTCGAAGCCGCCGGCGGTGAGGATCTTGCCCTCGCCGGCGATGATCTCGGTACCGGGGCCGATGATGATGGTGACACCGTCCTGCGTGTCGGGATTGCCGGCCTTGCCGATCGCCGCGATGCGGCCGTCCCTGAGACCTATATCGGCCTTGAAGATGCCGGCCGTGGCATCGACCACCAGCGCGTTGGTGATGACCGTGTCGACCGCGCCGCCGGCGCGCGACACCTGGCTCTGGCCCATGCCGTCGCGGATGACCTTGCCGCCGCCGAATTTCACCTCCTCGCCATGGACGGTGAGGTCCTTTTCGACCTCGATAAACAGCTCGGTGTCGGCCAGGCGCACTCTGTCGCCGACCGTCGGGCCATACATCTGCGCGTAGGCGGCGCGGGTAATTCTAGCCATCAGTCAATGCTCCCCCAACGAGAGGCCGGCCGCAGCCGAACTCCACATCGTCGCCATCCAATGGTCATGCAATGACCCGCCCGGCGACACCTTCTGATCCCATTTGGCCGTTGAGGTGGCCGTGCCACCCCAAACCGCCCGTTTGCCAAACCCTTGGCCAAATCGATGAAAGGAAAATACATGCGCAAAATCATCGTTCTTGCAGCCGCCGCCACGCTGGCCTCCGCAACCGTAGCCGGCGCCCAGCAGCAGCCCACGCCGCAACCGAAGCCGGCGGCGCCCAGCGCTCAGCCGGCGGCGCCGGCGATCCAGAAGGTCAACATCGTCGATATCAGCGAATTGCCCAAGGCCACCCAGACGCAGGTCAATCAGGTGATTGCCCAGCGTGGCGATGCCGGGCTGCAGAAACTGCGCTCTTCGATCGACGCGACGCCGCAGATCAAGTCGGCGCTCGAAGCCAAGGGGCTCACCTCGGCACAGGTGGTCGCCGCCAGCATGACCACCGATGGCGCGCTGACCCTTGTCACCAAGAAGGCAAGCTGAAAGAAGCGCCTGGCGGGCCGGCACCCGGCCCGCCAGCCCACAGGGAACCTTCGCCCGACAGGAGGCGTTTCGTTCCTTTGGCGCCGAACGGCGTTGCACAGAAAAGTCCACCAGGAGCGAGCAATGCCTGTCTTTGCCGACACCAGATGGCTCCAGAGCCTTGCTGCCTGCACATTTCTCGCAGCTTTCGGCCCGCAAGCCGCGCAAGGTCTTGAAAGCGCTGACGCCGTCAACCGGGCCGACACCGTCGACAGGATCGTCGGCTCCGATGTCCGGCAGGAAGAGGCACGAACGGAACCACAGACCAACAAGATCATCACCGCGATCGAGCGGACGCGTGAGAACATCGGCGCCGTGCGCAAGACGTCCAAACTCGATACTGTGGATATCGTCTTCCTCACCGACGCGGCACGCAGCGAAGGCGGCCCGCCGCCGGCCGTCGAGAGCAAGGTCGAACAGCATCAGGACGACATTGCGGAACTGCGCAAGGAGATCGACGCCAACGCCTTGCTGTTCAACGCCATCGATTCGCGGCGCGTGCTTACGGAAGACGTCCTTGCGGTGGAATTCGACGGCTCGGCAAGAATCGTCATCTACGCGGCGGCCAGGCCGTCGAACTGACCTCAGGGCGCTCGACCCCGTCGATCTCACAGCCTGCCCATGCTCTTCTGCTGAAAACCGTAGACCTCGCGTTTTCCTCCGAACGGCACCAGCGTGACGTCCCGCTCTTGTCCCGGTTCGAAGCGCATCGCGGTGCCGGCGGCAATGTCCAGACGCATGCCGCGCGCTTTGTCGCGGTCGAATTTCAACCCCTCATTGGTCTCGAAGAAATGGTAGTGGCTGCCGACCTGGATCGGCCGGTCGCCGCTGTTGGCGACCTTCAGCGTCACCGTCGGCAGCCCCTTGTTGAGCTCGATGTCGCCGCTTGCGGTGATGATTTCGCCGGGAATCATCGTTAGCCTCACAAAACGCCGAAGACCAGGCCGCCGCCGACTGCAGCACAAGCGGCGCCAGCGGCGCGGGCAAGCCCGCGAAAGCGCATGCCGAGGCCAAGGCCGGCAGCGATGCCCATGGCATGGAGAAGTGCGGTGGCAACGGCAAAGCCGGCCATATAGTCAAGCCCACCTGCATTTTCCGGCACTTCGGTGCCGTGGGCATGGCCATGGAACAGCGCGCACAGGCCGATGATGGCGACTCCGGCCGAGACCGGCAGATCGACCGCCAACGCCACCAGCGAGCCAAGCGCGACGACGGAGGCAAGGATGCCCGGTTCGACGAAAGGCACCGGCACGTGGAGCATGCCGAACGCGCCGCCGACCAGCATGACGCCGACAAAGGCCAGCGGCCAGGCCCAGATCGCCTTGCCGCCCTTGAGCGCCGCCCACAGGCCGACGGCGACCATGACGGTCATATGGTCGAGGCCGGACAGCGGATGCGCGAAGCCCGCCGCGAAGGACGAGGTGGTGCCGATGCCGACATGGGCATAAGCGGGCATCGCCGCCGCCAGCAGCAGGATCGCTGCAAGCGTGGTGCGTTTGGTTGAAGCAGAGATCATCGGTCTTCCCTTCGAAGTCACGAAAACAATCACGCAGCCTTGCGCGGGCCGCAGCCCTCGGCCTTGAGCACGCGTTGGGTCGAGGCCGGATATTTCACCAGTTTCTCCACTGGGCGGATCGGGCGTGCGGAAAAATTGCCGCCGCAGTTCGGGCAGACGCCGCCCAGCACATGTTCAGCGCAGTCAGCGCAGAAGGTGCATTCAAAGGTGCAGATCAGCGCGTCCGCCGCTTCCGGCGGCAGGTCCTTGTCGCAGCATTCGCAATTCGGTCGCAGCTCCAGCATCGTTTTTCTCCTCACCTGATCGGTTCGTGAACGGTCACCAGCTTGGTGCCGTCGGGAAAGGTCGCCTCGACCTGCACGTCGTGGATCATCTCGGCGATGCCTTCCATCACCTGCGCGCGGGTGATGACATGGGCGCCGGCCTCCATCAGTTCGGCGACCGGGCGGCCGTCGCGGGCGCCCTCGACGACGAAATCGGTGATCAGCGCGATCGCTTCGGGGTGATTGAGCTTGACGCCGCGTTCCAGCCGCTTGCGCGCCACGATCGCCGCCATGGCGATGAGCAGCTTGTCCTTTTCACGCGGCGTCAGGTTCATGCGCTTTCCTGGATTTGGCCTGGATTTGGCTCAGAGTGACCATAATTTGGGCAGACCCGCCCGCCCGTTGAGCAGTTCGACGAGCGGAACCAGCCGCTTGCGCAGCTGATAGCCGTCCTCGGCAAACAGCCTCGCAAGAAGCTTGCCAGATTTTTTGACGCTCCAGGCGCTGGCATCGCCGTCGGCGCCGATGATGTCGCGGGCCGGATCGAGCAAGGCTTCTGCCTGCGGCGAGACCATCAGCAGCGTCGCAGCGGCAATGGCGCCGCCGGCGACCGCCGGGCGGCCAAGTGCCGCCGCGATAGCCGGCCCGATGCGGAAATCCTCGGCATGAACGAGCGCACCATCCTGGCGGACACGCCAACGGTCGTGGAAATGGCCGTGCGCGGCCTCTTCGCCCATGGCGAGGCGGCCGAATATGGTGGCTTCAAGCAGCAATGCCTCGGCGCCTGCGGCAAGCTCGACCTCGAGCGTGCGGGCAAAGGCCGAGCGGTCGAAGACGATGGTTTCCTGGGGCAGCCAGGCGATACGCCCGCCTGCGCCGACGCTGAGCTTCACCCGAACTTCGGCGCGGTCGCTAGCGGCACGATAGATCTTTTCGCAGGCCTGGGTGGTTATCGAGGCGGAGGCACCTGGCCCGACATCGATTTCCCAGCCGAGCCGATCGCCGCCGGTCAGACCGCCGGCGGTGTTGATGAGCACGGCTTCGAGCGGATCGGCCGCAACGGCCGGCATGCGGATTTTGGCCGAGCCGTCCTGATAGAGGCGCACAAGCCGAGTGCGTCCGTCCCTGACGCCGCACGCAAGCCGGGCCGCCCCGGCCGCGCGCTGGGCCGGAAGAGCTGAGATCAAGACATGCTGCAACGTATCCACGGCGCTAACGTTAAGCACTACCGGCGCTTTGTCGATATGGTGCTTGTTGATATAGCTTGTTGCTTGACAGCGTTTCCGTTTCTATAGAGGGAGCCTCTTTGGAACGGTCATGCAGCGCCTGGCGGGTTTTTGAAGGCGACGGCGATTTCAGTCCGGGCAACAGGGGCGCCAACCAATCGGCACCGCGACGTTATAAAATTGGGGAAGGAATCGAATGGCTGACGAGCTGGCAACGGAAATCATCGCCAAGATCAGGGCACATGCGGAGCCCGGTGGCGAAGAGATCACCACCAATACGGAATTGACCGCGCTTGGCATCCATTCCCTGGAACTGACCGAGATCATCTTCGATCTCGAGGAGCAGTACGGCATCGAGATCGAGATGAACACGGTCGATGCCTGGAGTAATCTCAAGAATGTCGGCGATATGGTTGAGGCTGTTCGCGCGCTGATTGCGAAAAAAGCCTGAGCTGAATGCAAAAGCGCGTCGTCATTACCGGCATCGGCGGCATATGCGGGCTCGGCGCCAATGCGCCTGCAATCTGGAACGAAATGCGGGCCGGCCGATCGGCCATCGGTCAAATCAGCAATCCCGGTTTGCATGATTTGAAGGTCAGGGTCGGCTGCGAAATCAAGACGCTGCCCGACCATGGCATCAGCCACAAGCAGACCGTGTCGATGGACCGCTTCAGCCTTTTGGCGACGATTGCCGCGCGCGAAGCCATGCAGCATGCCGGCCTGACATCGACTGAAGCAACCACCTACCGGATGGGCGCGGTCGTCGGCGTCGGCGTCTGCGGCTGGGAGGCGATCGAGGAGAACTACCGCGCCATTCTGGTCGACGGCAAGAACCGGGCCGGCATCTTCACCGTGCCAAAAGTGATGCCGAGTGCGGCGTCCGGCCATGTCAGTATGAATCTCGGCCTGCGCGGGCCGGTGTTCGGCGTCACTTCGGCCTGTTCGTCGTCGAATCATGCCTTTGCTTCGGCGGTCGACCAGATCCGGCTCGGCCGCGCCGATGTCATGGTCGCCGGCGGCACCGACGCGCCGCTGCTCTGGGGCATCCTGAAAGGCTGGGAAGCCCTGAGGGTGCTGGCGCCCGATACCTGCCGGCCGTTCTCGGCCGATCGCCAGGGCCTGTCGCTCGGCGAAGGTGCTGGAATGGCGGTGCTGGAAACGTATGAACACGCCATGGCCCGCGGCGCGACCATTCTGGCCGAATTTGCCGGAGCCGGCCTTTCCGCCGACGCTTCCGATATCGTCGCGCCGACTGTCGAGGGACCGACTGCGGCGATGCGCGCCTGCCTGGCGGACGCCGGGCTCAATCCCGAGGACGTCGATTATCTCAACGCCCACGGCACCGGCACCAAGGCCAACGACCAGATCGAGACGGCGGCAATCAAGCGCGTCTTCGGCGACCATGCCTACAAGCTGTCGGTGTCGTCGACCAAGTCCATGCATGCCCATTGCCTCGGCGCCTCGGGCGGCCTGGAAATGATCGCCTGCGTGATGGCGATCCGCGAAGGCATCGTGCCGCCGACGGCCAATTTCCGGCAGGCCGACCCCGACTGCGATCTCGACATCACGCCGAATGTGGCGCGCGAGCGCAAGGTGCGCGCGGCGATCAGCAACGGTTTTGCCTTCGGCGGCACCAATGCCGTGGTGGCGTTCAAGGCGGTCTGACGGCAAGCGACTGGCCTGAGCGACTGGCCCTGAATGACTGCGAAGACGGTGTGTGCACCTTCGACCGGTTGATCGGCAAAGAAGCCGAGGATAATCCTTCGCAACTCGCCAGACGGCGCGATACCGCGCCAAATTCCCGACCGGAGCTTTCGATGACCGACCTGTCCGCCTTTCCGATCACCAAGCGCTGGCCGGCCAGCCACCCCGACCGCCTGCAGCTCTATTCCGCGACGACGCCGAATGGGGTGAAAGTCTCGATCGCGCTGGAAGAACTCGGCCTCCCCTACGAGGCGCATCTGGTGGATATCGGCAAGGACCAGAGCTGGACGCCGGAATTCCTGTCGCTGAACCCGAACGGCAAGATACCCGCGATCATCGACCCCGACGGGCCGGGCGGCAGGCCATTCGGCCTGTTCGAATCCGGCGCCATCCTGCTCTACCTCACCGACAAGACCGGCAAGCTGATCCCTGCCGATCCGGCGCGGCGCTACGAGACCATCCAATGGGTGTTCTTCCAGATGGCGGCGATCGGGCCGATTTTCGGACAGGTCGGGTTTTTCAACAAATTCGCCGGACGCGAGATCGCCGACAAGCGGCCGCTGGATCGCTACCGCAATGAATCGCGGCGGCTGATCGGGGTGCTGGAGACGCGGCTGAAGGGTCGAACCTGGATCATGGACGACGACTATACCATCGCCGACATTTCGATGCTGGGCTGGGTGCGCAATCTGATCGGCTTCTACGAGGCGCGCGAACTCGTCGGCTTCGACGACTTCCCCACCGTCGCGGCATGGCTGGAGCGCGGGCTGGCGCGGCCCGCGGTGCAGCGCGGCCTGACCATTCCCGCCAGGAATTGACCTCGGCCAGCCGAAGCAGCCGGGTCTATTTCGCCTTGGCCTTGCTTTTCGAGCCGCCCTTGCCGATGACGGACGCAGCGAGCGACGCAGCGCCCCTGGCTGTCGCCGCCACCGCACCAGCGGCGACATTGGCGGTCGCCTTGACGGTGCGCATCGCGCCGCCGGCCACCGAGCCGCTGCTTGCCGGCTTCTTGGGTTTGGCGGTTTTCGCCGTCACCTTTGCCGTCGCCACCGGTTCTACCTTCTTTGGCGCCGCTTTGCCGAAAGCCGGCTTTGCGTCCTTGGACCGCTCGGCGATCGCCGGGCCGGCGCCTGCCTTCGCCTGCGTGGCCTTTGCCTGCCTGGCTTTGGGTTGAGCGGTCTTGCTCTTGGCGGGTGTTTTTGCCTTGGTTGCCATCTGACGGTTCCCTCACGGCGGCACGATTGCCGATGAGAGATAACGACCTGAAAGTCTTAAGGTTCCCGTTCCGAAGTCCAGCGAACTATGCGGGATCGCCAACAACCAGGTCGGCGGACCTGCGACGGCCGAGCACGCGATCGATGTTGGGCATGTCGTTGGAAGCGATCCAAGCGCGGGCGTCTTCGTCGGAGCGGCCATGCTCGTGCCAGCGCACCAGAAGGCGGCGCTCGAGTTCGGCACGCGGCACATCGACAAAGATGGTGAAGTCGAACAGCGGCGCCAGCCGCGACCACGGCTCCTCGTCCAGCAGGAGGTAATTGCCTTCGACCAGGATGAACTTGGTCTCGGCGGCAACGATGGAGGCGGCGGCGCGCGACAATTCCATGCTGCGGTCGAACACCGGAATGGCGATGTCTGGCTCGCCCGAACGGATGCGCTTCAACAGCGTCTCGAAGCCGGCGAAGTCGAAAGTCTCCGGCGCGCCCTTTCTTGACCGCAGGCCGCGCTGGTCGAGCACGATGTCATCATAGTGGAAGCCGTCCATCGGCACGACTTCAGCCGCGCCCTCCGGCAACAGATCATGCAGGCCGGCCGAGAGCGTCGACTTGCCGGCGCCGGGCGGGCCGGCAATGGCGACGATGAAGCGTTTCGCCTTGCCAGCGCGCTTGAAGATGGTGGCGGCGAGATGGGCGATTTCGGACATTGGGCGCTTCCAGTTATGCTTTGCATCTTGTCGGCAGTTTGAGGAAATTTCAAACCGCGATTTGGGCAATCTCACGACATCCGCCACGTCAGCGCTGCCCCTCGTCGCCCTGCCGGTGTGCAGCCGGTAGATGGGTAACACTTCTCCCCCTATGCGTCCGCCGCAGGGCCAAGCAGATTGGTTGGCGCGGCGGTGCGGCGGACAAGCTCCATGTGCCGTGTGTCGAGGATGCCGGCAGGCAGGTGAGGGGCAGGGCCAGCGTTCGAAAATCAGCCGGGCTGGCCGATCCGCAGGAAATCGCTGTCGAACCTGACATCGCGGGTCGAACCATCGGCTCCGGTGAGACGCATGTGACCTGAGGCTGTCCCGATATCGCGCGGCGGCTCGCCGCTCGTCAGCGGCAGCGTGCCGATGACATGGCGGAAGGAGACTTCGCCGCCGAGGGTAAAAGCGGTCGCGACCCCTTCGCGCTTCAGCCAATTGTCGTCGATCGATGCGGCATGGCCGATGGCGGCGCGGCCGTCCTCGATGCCGAGCACGCCGCGATGGCGGCTGCTCCACGGCGCGTAGTCGCGGCCGCCATTGCTGAACCACAGCATGGTGACCGGAAGCTCCGCCGGGTTCTTCAGCACCAGCACCAGATCCTGTTCGGCCCGGCGCGCCAGCGCCGTCCAGCCCGGACCGTCATGATCGGCTTCGACCAGGGTGATGAAATCCTCGCGCTCATCCTCCATGCGGTAGTCGGTGAGATCGAGCGTGCCGCCGCCAGTGGCTGGAAAGCGCGTCAGATCGGTCGAGCGGGCGGGATAGGAAAGCTTGAAGCGACCGCGGGCCGGATCGGGCTCCAGCGGTGCGTCCAGTGTCCCGGCAAAGCGCTTCGGCGAGAAGGCCAGCCGGCCGCCATCGCGCATCGCCGCCATCGGATGGTGGGCGGCGGAGACCGCGCCGGAACCGCCGGAAAAGACATGCTCCTGATAGAGAAAGGGATGACAGTTGCGGAGCGTGAAGATCTTGTCGACCGTCGCGCCCATCACCGTGCGGCGCAACCGGAAGACGGCCCGCCAGCCGTCGGATGTCGCTTCGCTGGCGGTGACATCCCAGGCGCTGTTGGCCGGCCAGCCATGCAGCGGTGCGGCCTCGATGTCGCTGGCCGAAAACGGTGCGCATAGGAAATCGCCAGACAGCCGCACCGTGCCTTGAGGCAGATCCGGCGGCAGCGTCTCGCCGGCATCGATCCAGGGCGCGCGGTGCAGCGGCTTCAGCTGGCGGCCATCGCTGTCGACCGTCATGTCGGCGATATGGCCGACAGTGAGATCGAGCGTGACCGAAATGCCCTTTGCCTTGATCGTGACCGTATCCATCCGCGCACCTGCTGATTCTGATGGCAGCGAACAAACCCGCTCCGTGACGGATGCGCAAGCACAGCGACCGGCATTTTGCATCAGGGCGATTTTTACCCTCCCCCTTGTGGGGAGGGTCGGCGAGCACGCTTCGCAAAGCGAAGCGAGTGAGACGGGGTGGGGGTGCGGCGCTGACCTACCGACTTCCTCGAAAGTTAGCCGCGCACCTACCCCCATCCCGCTCCGCTTCGAGGATCGACCCTCCCCACAGGGGGGAGAGTGAAGCCATGCGCCCCTCCCTCCTCGACCCTCTCTTCGTCCCGATCACTTCGCTTGCCGGCGTCGGCCCCAAGGTTGGCGCTCTGATCGAGAAGGTGGTGGCGGCCGATCTCGGCGAACGGCCGGCGCGCGCCGGCGACCTGTTGTTCGTTCTGCCGCACACCGTCATAGACCGCCGCAATCGTCCCGGCATCGCGCTTGCGCCGGCCGGCGCCATCGTCACGCTCGACGTGCGCATCGACCGCCACCAGCCGCCGCCGCGCGGCAACCGGTCGGTGCCTTACCGCGTCTATGCCCATGACGACACCGGCGAGATCGGCCTGATCTTCTTCCACGCCCATGCCGCCTATCTCGAAAAGGCGATGCCGGTGGGCGAGCATGTCGTCGTCTCCGGCCGCATGGAGTGGTTCAACGGCCGCCCGACCATGGTCCATCCCGACCATATCGCCCTGGTGAGCGAGGCGGAAACACTGCCGCTGGTCGAACCGGTCTATCCGCTGACCGCCGGCCTGTCGGGCAAGGTGCTGCGCCGCGCCATCGGCCAGGCGCTCGGCCGGCTGCCGGAATTGTCGGAATGGCAGGACGGCGCCTTCATGCGCAAGCAGACTTTCCCCGCCTTCGCCGACGCGCTCGCCCGCATCCACTATCCCGCGGACCCGATCGATGTCGCCATCGAGGGGGTGGCATGGCGCCGCCTTGCCTATGACGAGCTTCTCGCCGGCCAGGTCTCGCTGGCATTGGTGCGGGCAAAAGTGCGCCGCCTGTCGGGCCGGCCGCTCATCGGCGACGGTCGCATCGTTGAGAAACTGCGCGCAGCCCTGCCCTATTCATTGACCGGCAGCCAGGAATTCGCGCTTGCCGAAATCAATGCCGATCTGGCCGACCCCGAGCGCATGCTGCGCCTGCTGCAAGGCGATGTCGGCTCCGGCAAGACGGTGGTGGCGCTGCTGGCCATGGGGCGCGCAGTCGAGGCCGGTGGCCAGGCGGCATTGATGGCGCCGACCGAGATCCTGGCGCGCCAGCATCTGGCGACGATCACGCCTTTGGCCGAACAGGCCGGCCTGCGCGTCGCTATCCTGACCGGCCGCGAAAAGGGCCGCGAACGCACTGAAACGCTATCAGGTCTCGCCAGCGGCGAGATCGACATCGTCGTCGGCACCCATGCGCTGTTCCAGGAAACGGTGACCTATCACGACCTCGTCTTTGCCGTGGTCGACGAGCAACACCGCTTCGGCGTCCACCAGCGGCTTGCCATCACCGCCAAGGGCGACGCCCCCGACATGCTGGTGATGACGGCGACGCCGATCCCGCGCACTCTGGTGCTGACCGCCTTCGGCGACATGGACGTCTCCAAGCTGACGGAAAAACCGATCGGCCGCCAGCCGATCCGCACCGTCACGCTGCCACTGGAACGGCTGGACGAGTTGGTCGGTCGCATGCTGGACGCGGTTGCCGACGGCCAGAAGATCTACTGGATCTGCCCGCTGGTCGAGGAATCCGAAGAGATCAAGCTGATGTCGGCCGAGGACCGTTTTGCCTCGCTGCAGCCCTTGTTCGGCGATCGCATCGGCCTCGTCCACGGCCGCATGAAGGGTGCCGAAAAGGACGAGGCGATGCGCGCCTTCAAGGCCGGCGAAACCCGCATCCTGATCGCCACCACCGTTATCGAGGTCGGCGTCGACGTGCCGGACGCCACGATCATGGTCATCGAGCATGCCGAGCGTTTTGGCCTGGCGCAACTGCACCAGCTGCGCGGCCGCGTCGGGCGCGGCGACAAGCCTTCTTCCTGCGTGCTGCTTTACAAGGACCCGCTCGGCGAGACGGCAAAGCGCCGGCTGTCGGTGATGCGCGAGACCGAGGACGGTTTCCTGATCGCCGAAGAGGATCTGAAGCTGCGCGGCGAAGGCGAATTGCTCGGCACCCGCCAGTCCGGCACGCCGGGCTTCCAGGTGGCGCGCATCGAGGTGCACGCCGACTTGCTCGAAGCAGCCCGCGACGATGCAAGGCTGATCCTGTCGCGCGACCCGGAACTACAGTCTGAGCGCGGCGAGGCGCTGCGCCTGCTGCTCTATTTGTTCGGCCGCGACGAGGCCGTACGGCTCTTGCGCGCCGGCTGAGCGCCCTCGGCGATCAGCCCGCCAAGCGGCGGGTTGGCGAGATCTCCGTCGATCGGCTGGCCGTTCATCGTCACCATTTTCGGCTTGACTTCGGGCGCCACCAGCCCGGCCGAGACGATCAGCCTGGCGCCGTCCTCGATCGTCATGTCGAGCAGCACGATGTCGGATTTCGGCACGTACATCAGGAAACCGGTGGTAGGGTTCGGCGTGCACGGCATGAACACGGCGATCATCGGGTCGCCTGCATGGTCGAGCTTCTGGTTGATCTCGGTTTCCTTCTCGCTGGCGACGAAGACCAGCGACCAGACGCCTTTTCGCGGATATTCGACCAGCCCGACCTGGCGGAACATATCGCCCTTGTTCGACAGCACCGTCTGGAAAATCTGCTTCAGCGAACCGTAGATGCCGCGCACCAGCGGCATACGGCCAAGCAGCCGTTCGCCGAAATTGACGATGGCGCGACCGACGATGTTGGCGGTCATGAAGCCGATCAGCGTGATCAGCACGAGCGCCACGATCAGGCCGAAGCCGGGCACCGGAAACGGCAAATAGGTGTCGGGGCTGTAGCGCGCCGGAATGTACGGCTTCACCCAGGAATCGACCCAGCCGACGAACGACCAGGCGATATAGGCGGTGATCGCCAGCGGCGCGCAGACGATAAAGCCTGTGAGGAAATAGTTCCTCAGCCGGGTCATGCCGGAAGTTCTGGGAGCATCGGACATGGTTCACCGGGGATGCGGGTTGCAGCGCCACACTAGTGAAGCGGACGGCGCTTTGGAACTGCGAAGTTTTTTAGACCCCCGATGAGCGCCGACTACTCCACGGTCACCGATTTCGCCAGATTGCGCGGCTGGTCGACGTCCGTCCCCATGAACACGGCGGCGTAGTAGGCCAGCATCTGGATCGGCAGCGCATAGATGATCGGCGAGATGATTTCCGGCACGTCAGGCAGGATGATCGTCTCCATCGTCTTCAAGCTCACCTGAGCCGCGCCCTTGGCGTCGGTGATCAGGATGATCTTGCCGCCGCGCGCCGCCACCTCCTGCATGTTCGACACAGTCTTTTCGAAGATGCGGTCATGCGGCGCGATGACGATGACCGGCATGTTTTCGTCGATCAGTGCGATCGGGCCATGCTTCAGTTCGCCCGCGGCATAACCCTCGGCATGGATGTAGGAGATTTCCTTGAGTTTCAGCGCGCCTTCCATGGCGAGCGGGAAATTGGTGTCGCGGCCGAGATAGAGCACGTCCTTGTAGCGCGAGATTTCGCGCGCGATGCGCTCGATCTGCTCCTCGAGCTTGAGCACCTGGTTGGCGTAGCGAGGCGCCTCCGAAAGAGCGCGCACCAGCGTCTTTTCCTCGTCCTTCGAGATCGTGCCGCGGGCCACACCCGCACGCACCGCCAGCGAGGCCAGCACCGAAAGCTGGCAGGTGAAAGCCTTGGTCGAGGCGACGCCGATCTCCGGCCCGGCCAACGTCGGCAGCACGACGTCGGATTCGCGCGCCATGGTCGATTCGCGCACATTGACGATGGCGCCGATCTTCATGCCCGCCTTGCGGCAATAGCGCAGCGAGGCCAGCGTGTCGGCGGTTTCGCCGGACTGCGAGATGAAGAAGGCAGCATCATCAGCCGATAACGGCATTTCGCGATAGCGGAATTCCGAGGCGACATCGATGTCGACCGGCAGCCGCGCATAGCGCTCGAACCAGTATTTGCTGATCAACCCCGCGAGATAGGCGGTGCCGCAGGCCGAGATCGCCAGCCGGCCGATCTTAGCGAAGTCGAACGGCAGTTCCAGCGGCTTCGACACGCCAGAGACGAAATCGACATAGTGCGCCAGCGTATGCGAGATCACTTCGGGCTGTTCATGGATTTCCTTTTCCATGAAATGGCGGCGGTTGCCCTTGTCGACCATGAAGCTGGTCGACAGTGATTGCTGGCGCTTGCGGGCAACCTCTTTGCCGTCGATGTCGAAGATGGTGACGCCATCGCGGCGCACCACCGCCCAGTCGCCGTCTTCGAGATAGGTGATGGAATTGGTGAACGGCGCCAGCGCGATGGCGTCGGAGCCCAGAAACATCTCGCCATCGCCATGGCCGACGGCCAGCGGCGGGCCATTGCGGGCGCCGACGATGAGATCCTCGTCGCCGGTGAACATGATGGCCAGAGCAAAGGCGCCTTCCAGCCGCTTCAGCGCCTGGTGCGCCGCCTCGATCGGCTTCAGCCCTTTGGCAAGCTGCCGCGCCACCAGATGCGCTACGACCTCGGTATCGGTCTGCGACGAGAAGGAATAGCCGTCGCGGATCAGCTCATCGCGCAACTCGGCGAAATTCTCGATGATGCCGTTGTGAACGATGGCGACGCCGTCGGAGAAATGCGGATGGGCGTTGGTCTCGTTGGGCACGCCATGTGTGGCCCAGCGCGTGTGGCCGATGCCGATCGTGCCATCGAGCGGCTCGTCCTTCAGCCGGCGTTCGAGGTTGATCAGCTTGCCTTCGGCGCGGCGGCGGCCAAGCCGGCCATGCTCGATCGTGGCGACACCGGCCGAGTCATAGCCGCGATATTCCAGCCGCTTCAAAGCATCGACGATGAGCGGCGCGACTTGGCTCTGGCCGACAATTCCGACGATACCGCACATGCGCCTGCCCCCGATTCACCTGGAAAACCAGTCCCGATGGAAAACCAGCGCTATCTAGGGATTGCCGGCCCGCCGCGAAAGTCACTTTGCGTTTCGTCTGCTGTAACGGAACGCTTCTCAACCCGATGCACCATGACACACCGCTCTTGCAATCCGGTTACCGCAATTCCTCGGTTGTTCAATTGCTTCGGCGGTTAATGGCCGGTGCCGGCCTTTTTCTTCGCCGCTGCGGCAGACGCGAAGCGCTCGCGCAATTCCTTGCCCTTGCCGGGAATGGTCTTCTGGCGGGCGCGGCCGAAGGCCAGCGCATCGTCCGGCACGCTTTCGGTTATGACGCTACCCGAGGCGATGTAGCCGCCCTTGCCGATCGTAACCGGCGCCACCAGCGACGAGTTCGAACCGATGAAGGCGCCCTCGCCGATGTCGGTGAAAAACTTCGAGTAGCCGTCATAGTTGCAGGTAATGGTGCCGGCGCCGATATTGGCCCCCGCGCCCACACGGGCATCGCCGATATAAGTCAGATGATTGACCTTGGCGCCCTCCTCGATGACCGCCTGCTTGACCTCGCAGAAATTGCCGACCTTGGCTTTCTCGCGGAGATCGGCGCCTGGCCTGAGCCGTGCGAACGGACCGACGTCGCAATTGGCAGCGACGGTCGCGCCTTCGATGTGGCTGAAGGCGTGGATCTTGGCGCCGCCGGCGATTTTCACGCCCGGGCCGAACCAGACATTGGGCTCGACGATGGTGTCGGCGCCGATTTCGGTGTCATGCGAGAAATACACAGTTTCCGGCGCAATCAGCGTCACGCCCGACAGCATGGCCTCGTGCCGCCGGCGCACCTGCCAGATGCCTTCGGCCTGCGCCAGTTCGGCACGGTTGTTGATACCGAGCGCGCTCTCGAAGCTGGTTTCGGTGGCAACGACATCGAGGCCTTTTGCACTGGCGAGCTCGACGATGTCGGTGAGATAGAACTCGCCCTTGGCGTTCTTGTTGCCGACTTGGTCAAGCAGATCGAGCGCATGCTTGCCCGCCACCGCCATCATGCCGGAATTGCAGAAGCCGATTTTCTTTTCCTCGGCGGAGCAGTCCTTCTCCTCGCGGATGGCGGTGAGCTTGCCACCTTTTTCGATCAGCCGGCCATAGCCGGTCGGGCTGGGCGGACGGAAACCGATCACCACGACGGCCGCGCCATCGGCAAGCTTTTGCCGCGCGGTCACCAGGGCTTCAGCATCGATCAGCGGCGTATCACCGAACATCACGAGAATATCGTCATAACCCTTTGATATCGCGTCGCGCGCAGCCAGCACGGCATGCGCAGTGCCGAGCCGCTTCTCCTGCACGAAGGTCTCGGCCTTGGGCGCGAATTTCGCCGCCGCCTTGCGCATATCATCGGCGCCATGGCCGATCACCAGCGCCTGGCTGCGGGCGCCGGCGGCCTCGGCCGCTTTCACCACATGGGCGACCATCGGCAGTCCGGCGATCTGGTGCAGCACCTTCGGCATCGCGCTCTTCATGCGCGTGCCTTCGCCGGCGGCGAGAATGACGGACAAGCAGGATCTCTGGCTCATGGAAGGACAACCGTATGAATGGGATCAGGAATCGCAGAGTGGTAGCATCTGGCGCCATGCTGCACCAATGGGGTTAAATTCCGGTGAGGTGATGAGGCAGTTCACTCTCGATCAGCGGATCTCTACCCCAGCCGGCCCAGCACCGGAACATTCTCCAGCAGCCAGTAGGACACCGTCTGCACGCCGCCGGTGAGGAAGAACACGCCGGCGACGACCAGCAGCGCGCCGATGGCTTTTTCGACGCGGCCGAGATGGACGCGGAACCTGCCGAGGAAGCGCATGAAGGCGCCGGAGAACAGGGCAGCGATCAGGAACGGAATGCCGAGGCCAAGCGAATAGGCGGCGAGCAGCAGCGCCCCCTCGCCCACCGTCTCGCGGCCGCCGGCCAAGGTCAGGATCGGCCCCAGCACCGGGCCGATGCACGGCGTCCAGCCAAAGGCGAAGGCCAGCCCCATGACATAGGCGGCGACCATGCTGGCAGGCTTGCCCTGCGACTGAAAGCGCGCCTCGCGCGACAGAAGTGGTATGCGCAGGATGCCGAGGAAATTCAGCCCCATCAGGATGATCAGCACCCCGGCCGCCATCGCCAGCGGCTCCTGCCAGACGCGCAGCCAGTGGCCGATGGTCGAGGCGCCGGCGCCAAGCGCCACGAACACGGTGGAGAAACCGAGTACGAAGGCGAGCGAGGAATAGATGAGCGCGCCGCGGGCGCCGGCCTTGGCCGTGACGCCAGCATCGTCACCGCGAAAATCGTCGACCGACACGCCGGCCATGTAGCAGAGATAGGGAGGCACCAGCGGCAGCACGCAAGGCGACAGGAACGAGATCGCCCCCGCTCCGACCGCGCTGACATAGCCGATGTCCAATGGCATTCCAGAACTCCAGATTCCCTGGCGCCGATATAGCGGTGCAAACCCGTGTTCGCCAATCACCATCGTGTGGCATTTGGCTACAGATACGCTCCGGCGGACGAATTGTTGGCGGCCAATCCCAAGTTGACCAAGCCGGGGAAGAAATGTCCCTCGCCGAACGTTCACAGAGCGAAGCCGCGATTTCTGCGCGCTTCGTCGGATCACCAGGGAGATTTCCATGAAAACGATCACCGTCGGCCTGGCCGCCCTTCTGCTCAGCACCGCCGCATCCTTCGCCGCCGAAGCGTGGAAGGAAGCGGAAGTCGGTGGCACCAAGATCTACACCGATGCCAATGGCATGACGCTCTATACCTATGACAAGGACGAGAAGGGCAAGACCAACTGCTACGACAAATGCGCCACCAACTGGCCGCCGCTGAAGGCCGAGGACGGCGCCAAGGCGGACGACGAATGGACCATCGTCGACCGCACCGACGGCACGAAGATGTGGGCCTATGACGGCAAGCCGGTCTACACCTTCATCAAGGACAAGAAGGCCGGTGACATCACCGGCGACGGCGTCGGCGAAGTCTGGCACATCGTCAAGGCCGACTGATCGTCCGAACCTCTATCCCGCCCGCCATCGGCGGGACTCGGCTGGCCGCCGGCTCCAAGCGACCCGGCGGCCAGTTCGGCATTTACGGGCAGCACGAACCGGTCGCGGCGCCTTTCCCGGTGGCTCGAAACACGAACCGTCCCAGACAAAAATTTTGTGATCTTCTCCATACACTTTAAGAGTGTATTGCGGCACACGCCTCCGCATTTTGGCCGCTTGCCCTTGACCGATCGCAAAAGCGCGGCCATGTGAGCGACCAATTGAATGCGTCACGCAGCGGAATTCTTCTGCCGCCCCACAGCTGATATGAGACCTCATGGACGTCGTCGTCGTCGAATCGCCGGCCAAGGCAAAGACAATCAACAAGTATCTCGGCAAGAACTTCAAGGTTCTGGCCTCGTTCGGCCATGTCCGCGATCTGCCGGCCAAGGATGGTTCGGTGCGTCCCGACGAGGATTTCGCCATGTCCTGGGCGGTCGACACCGCGTCCGGAAAGCGTCTCACCGACATCGCCAACGCGGTCAAGGATGCCGATGGCCTGATCCTCGCCACCGATCCGGATCGCGAGGGCGAAGCCATTTCCTGGCACGTGCTGGAGGTCCTCAAGCAGAAGCGCGTGTTGAAGGACAAGCCGGTCAGCCGCGTCGTCTTCAATGCCATAACCAAGTCGTCGGTGCTGGAAGCGATGGCCAATCCGCGCCAGATCGATGCACCATTGGTCGATGCCTATCTGGCTCGCCGCGCACTCGATTATCTCGTCGGCTTCACGCTGTCGCCGGTGCTGTGGCGCAAATTGCCGGGCGCCCGTTCGGCCGGCCGCGTCCAGTCGGTGGCGCTGCGCCTGGTCTGCGACCGCGAATCCGAGATCGAGCGCTTCATCCGCGAGGAATACTGGCAGATCGCTGCCCTCCTCGGCACGCCACGTAACGACAGCTTCGAGGCGCGGCTGACCGCGTTCGAGCGCAAGAAGCTGCAGAAGCTCGACATCGCCAGCAAGGCGCAGGCCGACGATATCAAGGGCATGCTCGAAGGCGCGACCTTCAAGGCTCTGTCGGTGGAAGCCAAACCGACAAGGCGCAATCCTGGCCCGCCCTTCACCACTTCGACGCTGCAGCAGGCGGCATCGTCCGGCCTCGGCTTTTCGGCGACGCGCACCATGCAGGTGGCGCAGCGCCTCTATGAAGGTATGGAGATCGGCGGCGAGACTACCGGCCTGATCACCTATATGCGAACCGACGGCGTGCAGATGGCGCCGGAGGCGATCGACGCCGCCCGCGACACCATCGCCAAGGAATTCGGCCCAAGATACCTCCCGGAAAAGCCGCGCCAGTACACAGCCAAGGCCAAGAATGCCCAGGAAGCGCACGAGGCGGTCCGCCCGACCGATTTCATGCGCACGCCGGCTTCGGTCAGGCAGTATCTCGATTCCGACCAGCTGCGGCTTTACGAATTGATCTGGAAGCGCGCCATCGCCAGCCAGATGCAGTCGGCCGAGATCGAGCGTACCACGGTCGAAATCGAGGCGGTCAATGGCGCTCGCACCGCGGAGCTTCGCGCCGTCGGTTCCGTCGTTCGCTTCGACGGCTTCATCGCCGCCTACACCGACCAGAAGGACGACGACGCCGAAGACGAGGAAAACCGTCGTCTGCCCGAGATCCGTGCCGGCGAGCAGCTGGCCCGTCAGGCGATCAATGCCACCCAGCACACCACCGAGCCGCCGCCGCGCTACTCCGAGGCGTCGCTGATCAAGAAGCTGGAAGAGCTCGGCATCGGCCGTCCGTCGACCTACACCGCGATCCTGAAGACGTTGGAAGACCGCGACTACGTCACCATCGACAAGCGCCGGCTGGTGCCGCAGGCCAAGGGCCGGCTGCTGTCGGCTTTCCTCGAAAGCTTCTTCGAGCGCTATGTCGAATATGACTTCACGGCCTCACTCGAGGAAAAGCTTGACGAGATTTCCGACGGCAAGCTCGCCTGGAAGGACGTGCTGCGTGACTTCTGGAAAGATTTTTCCGGCGCCGTCGCCGACATCAAGGAACTGCGCGTCACCGACGTGCTCGACGCGCTGAACGAGGAACTGGCGCCGCTGGTGTTCCCCGCGCGGGAGGATGGCTCGAATCCCCGCATCTGCCCAAAATGCGGCTCCGGCAATCTGTCGCTGAAACTCGGCAAGTTCGGCGCCTTCGTCGGCTGCTCCAACTATCCGGAATGTTCCTTTACCCGCCAACTCGGCGATGCCGCCAACCCGAATGGCGAGAATGGCGGCGGCGAGGACGGCACCAAGGTGCTCGGCAACGATCCCTACACGGCAGAGGAAATCACGCTGCGCTCAGGCCGCTTCGGTCCTTATATCCAGCGCGGCGACGGCAAGGAAGCCAAGCGCTCCAGCCTGCCCAAGGGCTGGACGCCCGACTCGATCGACCATGAAAAGGCCTTGGCGCTGCTGTCGCTGCCGCGCGATATCGGCAAGCATCCTGAATCCGGCAAGATGATCTCCGCCGGGCTTGGCCGCTATGGTCCATTCGTTTTGCATGATGGCACCTATGCCAATGTCGACAGCATAGAGGATGTGTTCTCGATCGGCCTCAACCGCGCTGTCACCGTGATCGCCGAGAAGCAGCTGAAGGGCAAGGGCGGCCGCAATGGCGGCACCGCGGCGGCGCTGAAGGAACTCGGCGACCATCCCGATGGCGGCGGCAAGATCGTCGTGCGCGATGGCAAATACGGGCCCTATGTCAACTACGGCAAGGTCAACGCGACACTGCCCAAGGGCAAGGATCCGCAGTCGGTGACCGTCGAGGACGCGGTGGCGCTGATTGCCGAGAAGGAAGCCAAAGGCGGCGGCAAGAAGCCGTTCCGCAAGGCGGCAGCCGCCAAGGCCCCCGCAGCCAAGACAACCACTGGCAAGACAACCACTGGCAAGAAAACCACAGCCAAGGAATCGGCGACCAAGAAGCCGGCGGCGAAGAAAAAGGGATAGCAGCGTGGCGCGCAGGATCACCGGTAGAAGCCACGGCGATCCGCGCACCGCCGATACCCGCGCCAAGGTCAAGGACGACTATCGCCCGTCGCGTGACGAAATCCTGCGCTACATCGCCGAGAACCCCGACCGCGCGGGAAAACGCGACATCGCCAAGGCCTTTGCCTTGCGCGGCGACGACCGCATTTGGCTGAAGGACATCCTGCGCGACCTGCAGGACGAAGGCATCCTGACCAAGGAGCGCAAACGGCTGGCCCGTGTCGGCGCCTTGTCGCATGTCGCCGTACTCGACATTTTTGGCCGCGATGGCGACGGCATCCTGCTGGCGCATCCTGCCGAGCCCGTAGGCACCGGCGAACCGCCTGTCGTCTCGATCCGCGTCTCCCGCGGCGGCAATGGCCCGCAGCCGGGCATTGGCGACCGTGTGCTGGCCAAGACCTTCCCGACCGACGAGGCGACCGGGCCTGCCTATACGGGCCGCGTAATGAAGATTTTCGAGAAGCGGACAGATGCCGTGCTGGGCGTCTTCCGTATCCTGAGGGACGGCACCTTCCGAATCGAGCCGGTCGAACGTCGCCAGCCCGAACTGATCGTCGACAAGGAATTCCAGAACGGCGCCAGGAACGGCGACCTTGTCGAGGTCGAGCCGGCGCGGGCCTCCCGGTATGGTTTGCCGCGCGCAAAAGTGCTGGCTGTGCTGGGCTCGCTGACCAGCGAAAAGGCGGTCTCGATGATCGCCATCCACGCGCACGACATTCCGCATATCTTCCCGGCCGACGTCATCGCCGAATCCGAGGCGGTAAAACCGGCGACGCTTGCTCACCGCGAGGACTGGCGCGACCTGCCGCTGGTGACCATCGACCCGGCCGACGCCAAGGACCATGACGACGCCGTCTTCGCCACGCCCGACCTCGACGAGAAGAACCCCGGCGGCGTGATCGCCACGGTGGCGATCGCCGATGTTGCAGCCTATGTCCGCTATGGCACCGCACTCGATCGCGAGGCGCTGAAACGCGGCAATTCTGTCTATTTCCCCGACCGCGTCGTGCCGATGCTGCCAGAGCGCATCTCCAACGACCTGTGCTCGCTGCGAGAAGGCCAGGACCGTCCCGCGCTTGCCGTGCGCATGATTTTTGCCGCCGATGGCCGCAAGCTGCGTCACACCTTCCACCGCGTCATGATGAAATCGGCGGCAAAGCTCGCCTATCCGCAGGCCCAGGCCGCGATAGACGGCCTTCCTGACGACAAGACCGGCCCGATCCTCGATACGGTGCTGAAGCCGCTGTGGGACGCCTACGCCATCCTCAAGCGCGGCCGCGATGGCCGCCAGCCGCTCGAGCTTGATCTGCCCGAGCGCAAGATCCTGCTCAAGCCGGACGGCACCGTCGACCGCGTCGTCGTCCCGGAGCGGCTCGACGCCCACAAGCTGATCGAAGAATTCATGATCCAGGCCAATGTCGCCGCCGCCGAAACGCTGGAAGCGAAGAAGCAGGCGCTGGTCTACCGCGTCCACGATGCGCCGTCGCTGGCCAAGCAGGAATCGCTGCGCGAGTTCCTGCAGACGCTCGGCCTGTCGCTGGCGCGTGGCGCGCAGATGCGGCCCGCCCAGTTCAACGGCATTCTCGAGCGCGTGCGTGGCGCCGACAATGAGGGGCTGGTCAACGAAGTGGTGCTGCGCTCGCAGAGTCAGGCCGAATATTCGCCCAAGAACATCGGCCATTTCGGCCTCAACCTGAAGCGCTACGCGCATTTCACCTCGCCGATTCGCCGCTATGCCGATCTGATCGTGCATCGCGGGCTGATTGCCGCACTTGGGCTCGGCCCTGGCGGGCTGACGCAGGACGAAGCGACGCAGCTGGAAGACTTCGCGGTGCTGATCTCCGGCACCGAGCGCCGCGCCATGGCGGCCGAGCGCGACACCGTCGACCGGCTGATCGCTGCCTACCTCGCCGAGCGCATCGACGACCGCTTCGACGCCCGCATTTCGGGCGTCACCAAATCGGGACTATTTGTCCAATTGCCGCAGTTTGGCGCAGATGGCTTCATCCCGGTGTCAAGTCTGGATGGCGATTACTATATATATGACGAAACCGCGCGATCGCTGTTCGGAGAACGCACCGGCAAGGGTTATCAGCTTGCCGACCGCGTCGAGGTTCGCCTGATCGAGGTGGCGCCTATGGCCGGCGCGATGCGTTTCGAGATGCTGACCGACCCGAAGCCCCTGCCCGGCTCCAAACGGTCGTTTCACAAGGCAAAAGGCCGCGCCCGCGCGTCGCAATCGCGCCCGGGGTCGCGCGGCAGGAGACGATAATGGCAAGCGAAATGGGAATCCAGAAGCAGGTTTTCGGCGGCGAACATCATTCGGGCCGAGTCGCCCGCCCGCTGTGGACGGCGATGAAGCGCGGCGCCCTTGGCCGCTGCCCGCATTGCGGCGAAGGCAGGTTGTTCGCCGGCTTCACCAAAAGCGTCGACAAATGCGCCGCGTGCGGTGAGGAGTTCCACCACCACCGCGCCGACGACCTGCCCGCTTATCTCGTCATCGTCATCGTCGGCCACATCGTTCTCGGCGCCTTCATGGGCGTCGAGGCGACGTCGACGCTCTCCATGTGGCAGCACATCGCCATTTGGGTGCCGCTGACCATCGTGTTGTCGGTCGCTCTGCTGCAACCGGTCAAGGGCGCCGTCATCGGACTGCAATGGGCGCTCTATATGCACGGCTTCGGCGGCGAAAAAGACGGCACCGAGCCGCATCCCGGAACCTAGTTTGCGTCAGGGCAATGTCGCCTGGCGCAACATGCCGACCGTGAAAGGCCACTTTCGTTTGCCAGAAGTTTCCGCTAGGTCCTGCGCATGGAAGGTATGACCAAGGCGGAAGTCAGCAGGATGGACCGTGGCGCAGCCGCCCACAGCGGCCTGCCCATACGCCCGCGCGATGCCGCCACCCTGATCCTGCTCGACCGCGAGGGCGACGAGATTCTGGTGCTGATGGGCCGGCGCCATGCAGGCCACGCCTTCATGCCCGGCAAGTTCGTCTTTCCCGGCGGCCGCACCGATTCGGCCGACAGCCGCATTGCCGTTGCCACCCCATTGCTCCCGGAGGAAGAAGCCAGGCTGACCGCCGGCGTCGGCCGCATCAGCCCGTCGCGGGCCCGTGCCATCGCGCTCTCGGCCATCCGCGAGACTTATGAGGAAGCCGGCCTGCTCATCGGCAGCAAAGGCTCGTTCGCAACCGACAAACGCGACTGGCAGGGCTTTGTCGAGCACGGCGTCCAGCCTTCGCTGGCGCCGCTGCGCTTCATCGCCCGCGCCATCACCCCGCCCAATCGCGTGCGTCGTTTCGACACCCGCTTCTTCAGCGCCTGGCGCAGCGATGTCGCCGTGGAACTGCCGGGTGGCGGCCCGACCAATGAGCTGGAAGAACTGGTCTGGCTGCCGCTTGCCAAGGCCAGAGAGGCCGATATCCCCGACATCACCCGAACGATCTTGCAGGAGCTGGAGACGCGGCTTGCCGACGATCCGCGCCTGCGACCCGGTGGGTCCGTGCCGTTCTACCGGCTTGTCCGCAACCGCTTCGTTCGCGAAATTCTTTAGAGCAATTCCAGGAAAAGTGTGACGCGGTTTTCCGTCCGGAATTACGCAATATCAAACAAACAGAGTATTCAGGCATCACATGACGGTCGATACCCAGCAAGAGGGCGACGAGCGCGTACATTGGCTACCTATGATCGCCGCGATCTCGTCGATCAGCGTCGTCGGCATCGCCATAGGCCTCGGCATGCCGCTGCTCAGCGTTATTCTCGAGAGCCGCGGCCACTCGGCATCGATGATCGGCCTCAACACCGCGGTCGCCGGCCTCGCCTCGATCGCCGGCGCCCCGCTGGCCACGCCGCTGGCGATGCGCTTCGGCGTCGCCTGGACGATGATCGCCATGATCGCCGCCGGCGCGCTCGCCTTTGTCGGCTTCCACTTCGCGCCGGACTTCTGGATGTGGTTCCCACTACGCGTCGTGTTGCACATCGCGCTGACGGTGCTGTTCATCCTGTCGGAATTCTGGATCAGCACCTCGGCGCCGCCGCGCCGGCGCGGCCTGGTGCTCGGCATCTACGCCACAGTGCTGTCGCTCGGCTTCGCCGCCGGGCCATGGATCTTCGCCCATATCGGCAGCACCGGCTTCTTGCCGTTTGGCGTCATCATCGTCCTGGTCGCGCTGGCCGCAATCCCGGTGCTGGCCGCACGGAATGAAAGTCCCACAATCGTGGTTGACGGCGAAACCAGCAACTTCCTGCGCTACATCTGGCTGGTGCCGACAGCGACCGCCGCCGTGCTGGTGTTCGGCGCCGTCGAGACCGGCGGCTTTGCGCTGTTCCCCGTCTATGGCAACCGCATCGGCTATTCCGAGGCGGATGCAGCCCTCCTGCTCACCATGATCGGCCTCGGCAACGTGCTGTTGCAGATCCCTATCGGCATGATCAGCGACCGCGTCTCAGACCGCCGCTATCTGCTTTTGGCCTGCGCCACGGTCGGACTTGTCGGCACCATCTTCATGCCGTTCTTCGCCGGCAATTGGCACCTGATGGCGGCGCTTCTGTTCGTCTGGGGCGGCGTGGTGGCCGCCATGTACACGATCGGCCTTGCCCATCTGGGCTCGCAGCTCTCCGGCCATGAACTGGCCTCGGCCAACGCCGCCTTCGTGCTCTGCTACGGCGTCGGCATGGTGCTTGGCCCGCAGGCGATCGGCATCGGCATGGATGCCTTCGGGCCCTCCGGCTTCGGCTGGTCGCTCGGCCTGTTCTTTGCCGCCTATCTCGCCTTGGTCAGCGCCAGGCTGGTCCGCAAGATCTGGTAGCCTGTCCGTCGCCAGCCTGCGCAATCCTGACCGGACGTCGCCGCTGCTGACAGAACCGTGTCAGGAGACCTCAGCTAAAAGGGTGTCCCAAAAAACCCGAGTTTGAGGATACGGCGATGATCGACAGCGGCTTTGAAACCACATCTCTGCGCATGACGCTTCTGCTGCTTGTCAGCTTCCAGGCCCCGGCAGCCGATGTCGACCGCATCATGGACGCCGTGGTCGCGATCGCGCCGCTGGCAATGGGCAAATACGACCGCAACGCCTATCAAACGGCGCACGGCATCGAACGCTACCGACCGCTGGAAGGTGCAGCCGCCGGCGTCGAAACCGAACTGCGCCGCCGCCCCGGCACCGTCGAGGTCTCGTTCGAGTTGCCCGACGACCAGGTGCTCGCCGCCCGCGTCGTCGAGGCGATTTTCCAGGCGCATTCCTACCAGGAGCCGGTGATCCGCATCCAGCCGATCCTCGCCAGCCGCTCCAAGGGCCTGGACGACCGCGCCAATCCGAATCGCTGGTGGAACACCACCGGGGACTGGAAGAAAGCACTTCCAGTTAAGGAAGAAGCCTAGAAATTCGGCCCCGCTGAGGGGAAGCACCGGCCTTACCTTCTCCGTTGTGAGGTGAGAAGCGGTCCGTAGCGGACGAAAAGCCAATTGCGTGGTTTTTCGAGATTCGAATGCCCTGAGCCTGCGAAGAGTTGGGCGCGGGTGACCAATCCACCCTGCCGAACCAGCGCCGCTTCGCAGCGTCGCGGCATTCGCCGGCCTATAGCCATGCTGTCCGTCTCATCCTCAGCCTCCATCGGGCCGATGATAAAACCGGACAACTCATGTGCTACCTAATCCGGACAACTCATGTGCTTACGACACAGGCAAGGCGTCGGGCTTGACTTTCCGGGCACGTTCTTTATGTGTCGCGCCAAGTTTCCCGCGTCCGGGTGTTTTCCCCCGCTCCAGCGGCCAAAACCCCACGAACATAACGGACTGATACAATGGCCAAAGCCGCAAACATCAAGATCAAGCTTCTGTCGACCGCCGACACCGGTTTCTTCTACGTGACCAGCAAGAACAGCCGTACCAAGACCGACAAGCTGTCGTTCCGCAAATACGACCCGGTCGCCAAGAAGCATGTCGAGTTCAAGGAAACCAAGATCAAGTAATCTGGTTTTCATACGCTCTGTCAAAAGCGCCGCCCCTTCGGGCGGCGTTTTTGATTCAAGGCCCCGAAAAGCCAGAACCCTCCGCTGTTTGGCGCGAAGTGCTCATCTCATGTTTTGGCAAAAAAGGGGGCCGGTCGGCGTATGGCAGCGGTACGAGGAGGCCACTATGTGCCAGCGCCGGCCGGCCGACCCCACGGACCCAGGAGATGCGGCGGACCTGAGCATCATGGGGTATTCGGCGAAGCGATGCGGCTGTCTACCCTCGTGCCCGCATCGCCCTTGTTCTTGCACCGCACATTTGCGCACCAATGTTTGAAAATCAATAGTTTCTTAACCAAGCCTGCCGAATCGCTTGGATTAAGGTAAATTCCTAACCCTGTCCGATTGACTGCATAATCGGTGGTCTAGCCTACGCTGCCTTGGCGACGACCCGGTTGCGGCCGCCACTTTTGGCTTCGTAGAGCGCCACGTCGGCACGTTTCATCAACGCTGCGGCCGTGTCCGCGCCCTTCAGAACCGATGACACGCCGACGCTGACCGTGACTTCGATCGCCTTGCCGTCAGGACCGATGGCAAACGGCAGCTGGGCGATTTCGGCGCGAATGCGCTCGGCAACCTTCTCCGCCACCGTGCCGTCCGTGTCCGGCATCACAACGACGAATTCCTCGCCGCCGAAGCGGCAGGCAAGGTCGATGCCCCTGACGTTCTTGCGCAGCCGCCTTGCGAACTCGCGCAGCACATCGTCGCCGCCATCATGGCCATGCGAGTCATTGACGGTCTTGAAGCGGTCGAGATCGGTGATCATCACCGACAGAGGCCGCCGCCGCGCCACGGCGCGGTCGAACAGCGTCTGCAAATGGCTGTCGAGGTAGCGGCGGTTGTGCAGCCCGGTCAACGCGTCGGTCACCGCCATCTCGATGGTCTGGGTGACACTGGCGCGCAGCTGGTCGTTGTAGCGCTTGCGGCGCACCTGCGTGCGCAGCCGCGCCGTCAGCTCCTGCTGGTCGATCGGCCGCATCAGATAGTCGTTGATGCCGAGCTCGAGCCCGCGAATGATGCGCCCCTCCTCGCCGTCATCGGCAATCAGGATGATCGGCAGGAAGCGGGTGCGGTCAAGCGAACGCAATTGCGAACACAACCGCAGCGGATCGAAATCGGTAAAACCGGTCGAGATCAGCACGCACTCATAGGGCGCCTCGGCGGCTTGGAAGAAGCCGGCATGCGGATCGGTGGCAATGTCGAGCTCGGCGCTGCCGCGCAGCATGTTCTGGATGCGCTCGAACGACGATTTGCGCTCGTCGATCAACAGCACCTTCGGCGTGGCGTCCTCCGACGCGAAGCTGCGGCTCAACAGCGCCTCGATGCCGATGTTGCGGGTGGTCGATGCGCGCAGCCGCAGCTCGTCGGTCAGCGACTTCAGCCTGACCAGGCTCTTCACCCGCGTCATCAGTTGCAGATCGTTGACCGGCTTGGTGAGAAAGTCGTCGGCGCCTGCCTCGAGGCCGCGCACCCGGTCGGCAACATGGCCCAGCGCGGTCACCATGACCACCGGTATATGCGCGGTCGCCGGATCGCTTTTCAGCCGCTTGCAGACCTCGAACCCGTCCATGCCGGGCATCATCACGTCGAGCAGCACGACATCGACCTTGCCGTTTTCGCAGGTCTCGATCGCGTCCGGCCCGTTGGAGGCCGTCAACACCTCGAAATATTCGGCCAGCAGCCGAACCTCGAGAAGTTTGACATTGGCAGGGATGTCGTCGACGACGAGGATCCGCGCGGTCATGTCACAAGGGCTCCGGCTGAAGGCATCAGGCATCACCGAGATAGGATTTGATGGTCTCGATGAAACGCGGCACCGAGATCGGCTTGGAGATGTAGGCCTCGCAACCGCCCTGGCGAATGCGTTCCTCGTCGCCCTTCATTGCGAAGGCGGTGACGGCGATGACCGGAATGGAATGGAGGTCGTCGTCCTCCTTCAGCCATTTCGTCACTTCCAGCCCCGACACTTCGGGTAGCTGGATGTCCATCAGGATCAGGTCGGGCCTGTGCTGGCGCGCCAGATCGAGCGCCTCGAGCCCGTTGCGCGTGCGCACCGTTTCATAACCGCTTGCTTCGATGAGGTCGCGAAAGAGCTTCATATTGAGCTCGTTGTCCTCGACGATCATGACCTTCTTAGGCATCGATTTCCCATCCCGGCCAGGCTTCTGCCCGAAGCCCTGCCGCTATGCGCCCTTGTCGAAGCACACCAAACCCTCGCCCGCTCTTAAGGCAATATGATTGACGAAATGGAAACCCGAAGCGGCAAAAGCCATTCGGATTCCACCTCGAAAACCACATTGGATCGGGGCTGTGGCTTGCCGCAGGCGACGCTTGCGATTACTGCGGAAAAGAGACTCATTTCCGCAACGAGAAAGTAGTGATGGCAAACGCAGCGTCAATGCGCGAGGAAGCGGAAACCATTGCCGTGAAGGCACTGGGCTTCGTCGCCGCCGACCCCGAACTCCTGCCGCGCTTCCTGGCCATCACCGGCATCGAGGCGTCCGCCATCCGCCGCGCCGCGGCCGAACCGGGATTCCTTGCCGGCGTGCTGCAGTTCATCCTCGCCCACGAGCCGACCTTGCTGCGCTTTGCCGAGGAATCCGGCACCCCGCCTGCCTCAGTCGGCAAGGCTTTGCGCGCGCTGCCTCTTGGCGGCGACGACCATGAGCATTCGATATGAGCGACGATCCCGAGACGGCACGCCAGATCGCCGAACTTGCAGCCGACAACCGGCCTCTGCTGATCCTCGATGTCGACGATGTCGTGCTCGAATTCATCCGGCCGTTTCCGCATTTCCTGAAATCGCGCGGCTTCGGCCTGACGCTGGCCTCGTTCCGTCTCACCGGCAACATTGCCGAAACGGCGAGCGGCCGGCTGATCGAACAGCCGGAGGTGACGGCACTTCTCGGAGATTTCTTCGATACGCAGGCCGACTGGCAGAGCGTCACCGATGGTGCCGAACAAGCGCTTGCCAGCCTTGGCGACCGCGCCGAGATCGTCCTTTTGACCGCCATGCCGCACCGGCATCGCGCTGCGCGCCGCGCCCATCTCGATGCGCTCGGGCTGCCCTATCCGCTGTTGACCACCGAGATGGCCAAGGGACCGGCGGTGGCGAAACTCCGCGGCAAGAACGGCCGGCCGGTGGCCTTTGTCGACGACCAGCCCGCCAATCTTATCTCGGCGCGCAATTCCGTCGCCGACGCGCATCTCTTCCACCTGATGGCCGACAATTCGCTGCGCGCCTTCATGCCGCCGGTGCCCGACGACATCATCTCCGTCGAGGACTGGCGCGATGCCGCGCCGAAGATCGCGAGCGCGCTCGGGCTTTAAGCCCAAGCGCCTCCAAGCTTGGCGATCAAGGCTGCAGCTTCGCCCCTGCTCCGCCATTGTTGCCCTCGCCAGGGATCGCATCCTGATCGGTGTTGTCTTCCACGACCGGATCCGGCCCCTTCAGCATGGCGCCGTTGACCGTCACCGACCCATCGTGCCTGGCGTTGATCACCCATTCGATACGGCCATCCGGCAGCGTCTTGGCAAATCCCTTGATGGCCAAGGCGCCGGTAAAAGCCTGTGAGGCCTGCGGGTCGGTCTTCGCCGCCTCCTGCAGGCTTGCCACGATCTTGTCGTAGCCAGTCACGTCGATCGTCACGTTGGCATCGGGCTTCTTGTCGGGGAAGGTCATTTCGCCTTCCATGGCGACCTCAATGTCACCATTCTTGACCGTGCTGTGTCCAAGCACGAACTTTGGTGTCTTGGCCAAGAAATCGGCGGAAATCTCATCGCCGAAATCTGCCGGAAGCGGTGGATCCTTACTGAAATCGAGGGTTTCTATGGTTTTCCGAGCCATACTGTCGAGATCGATGTTGGCGCCGCCGAAATTCAGGTCGAGATCCGTCGGCAGCAACGCAACGGTCCAACTGGGCAGCATCTGCTGCGGTATTGTCAGGCCGGAAACCTTGAATGCGTAGCTGATCTTGCCGTCCTTGGTGATGCCGTCCATGCCGACAACGGTGTTCAGCTGCGCCGCGCCGAAATTGCCGGCATATGTTTCAATGGCAAGGTTTTTGAATGCGTAGGTCCCATCGATCCGTTCCCATAGCGGCAGCGCACCGAGCAGAAGCGTTTTGAACTCTGCTTGATCGGCCTTCAGCCGCGCCTCGTCCTCATGGGCGACGGCGAACGCCAAAAGATCCAGAAGCGGCTTGGTCTGAATGGCCTTAGCGGTCACGTTCACAGCGAGCTCCGGTGCCCGGAGCGCTGCGATTGACCGGTCATCGATTTTGACCGTTTCGACGAAGTCCGCCATCGCCTGTGTGAAATTAAGATCGACGCCGCCGTTGGCCGACTTGCTGGCGTCAAATTTGGAAGAGCCCAGCCCCACGCTCAAATCGGTCAATTGACTGACTTGGCGCGACGTCATCGTCATGCCCGCAATCGAACTGGTGCCGCTGGTAAATGCCGCCAGTTCCGGGTCATAGACGCCCGTGAACTTGCCATCCTTGACAACGATTTGCCCGGTGTTCAGGCCATTTGGGCCATTTACCTCGATGGACCCAGTCGTAGAGAAATCCGAGGCGACATCCCAGCCTCCGTCGCTGCGCGGTTTGATCCGCAGCGTGACGGGCGGGAAATCGAACCGCTTCAGATCCTGCTTCGGCATCTTCGCCACAAGCGCCTTCACATCGAAGGTGATCTTGTAGGCACCCTCCTCGGCTGAGATCTTCAAAATGCCTTCATTGAGCGCCTGTTTGCCGACATAGCGAGAGAGCTCATCGGAAAGTTGCTTGGCACCTTGGGCATCGACAGCCTGGCCAAAGGCAGGAGCGCTGAGGGCGAGAAGGAAAGCAAGCGGCAAGACACGGTTCACAAAATTCTCCATTTGACCAAAAAGGAACGCTTCGTTCGTCTGCTATGAAACCAACCTACAGCTTCCACAGGACATCAACAAACGCCGACGGGTAATTAACTACAACACCAGCCGCATCAGCGGCCGGCCGGCCTTGCGTTCGAGGAGCCGCTCGAAGCCGGCCTTTTCGAACACACGCGACGAGCCGACGAACAGCCCGATCGAACGCGAATCGCGCGACACGTCGATCGGACACGCCTCGACCAGCCGCGCCTTGTTCTGGCGGGCAAAAGCGATGCCGCCCTCGACCAGGCGGTGGCTGACGCCCCGGCCGCGCGCGCTGGCGCGGATGAAGAAGCAGGAGATGGCCCAGACGCCGGGATCTACGGCGTCGGTTGGATCGACCGGCGCCGAGCCCCTGCCCCGATTGTTCCATTCGGGCACGTCGGCGCGCGGGCCGATCTGCATCCAGCCGACCGCTATGCCGTCCTCGAAAGCCAAAAGCCCCGGCGGCGGCCCTGCGTCGATGCGCGCCTTGATATGATCCTTGTTGCGCTGTTTGTCGCTGGCCCGCCGGACCGCCGGCGCCATCCGGAAATGCGTGCACCAGCACCCGTAACAGGCGCCCTGCTTGCCGAAAAGATCCTCGAAATCCGCCCATAGGTCAGGCGCCAGCGGCGCTATGGTGGTGCTCATGAGTTCTCTCCCGGCTAACCGCTTGTGGCGGCTTCCGTCCTGACGTACCATTGCATCTGTTCTCTTTATGTTCGCAGCGATGGCGGCCCCTGTCAACAATCCCGAGCACGGTTTTTGCCGCGACTGCCTGACCTTTCAGCGCAGCGATACCAGGCGCTGTGAGCGTTGCGGCAGCCCTCGACTCACCCGCCATCCCGAGCTCTACCAGCTGCATCTAGCGCATATCGATTGCGACGCCTTCTATGCGGCGATCGAAAAGCGCGACAATCCGGCGCTGAAGGACAAGCCGCTGATCATCGGCGGCGGCAAGCGCGGCGTCGTCTCCACCGCCTGCTACATCGCCCGCATCAAGGGGGTGCGCTCGGCAATGCCGATGTTCAAGGCGCTCGAAGCCTGTCCGGAAGCGGTCGTCATCCCGCCCAACATGGAGAAATACGTCCGCGTCGGCCGCGATGTCCGCGCCTTGATGCAGGCGCTCACGCCGCTGGTCGAACCGCTCTCCATCGATGAGGCGTTTCTCGACCTTGCCGGCACCGAGCGCCTGCACGGCATGCCGCCGGCGGTGGTGCTGGTGCGCTTTGCGCAGACCGTCGAAAAGGAAATCGGCATCACCGTTTCGGCCGGCCTTTCCTACTGCAAGTTCCTGGCCAAGGTTGCCTCCGATTTCCGCAAGCCGCGCGGCTTTTCGGTGATCGGCGAAGCCGAGGCGCTGGGTTTCCTGGCCGAACAGCCGGTGACGCTGATCTGGGGCGTCGGCAAGGCTTTTGCCGCAACGCTCGAACGCGACGGCATCCGCAGCATCGCCCAGTTGCAGCGCATGGAGCGCGCCGATCTTATGCGCCGCTATGGCGTGATGGGCACCCGGCTCTACCATCTCTCGCGCGGCCAGGACGACCGCCGTGTCGATCCCGACCAGGATGCGAAAAGTGTGTCGGCCGAAACCACTTTCGACACCGACATAGCTGAAATGGGCGAACTGGTTCCAGTGCTGAGGGGATTGTCGGAAAAGGTCTCGGCGCGGCTGAAGAAGTCAGGCATTGCCGGGCGCACCGTGGTGCTGAAGCTGAAGACGCAGGATTTCAAGCTGCGTACCCGCAACCGCCAGCTCGGCGACCCGACCCGGCTGGCCGACCGCATTTTCCAGACCGGGCTCGAGCTGTTGCGCAAGGAGGCGGACGGGACAAAGTACCGGCTGCTTGGCATCGGTGTCAGCGATCTCTCGGATGACGAGAAGGCCGATCCGCCCGATCTCGTCGACGTCGGCTCGCGCAAGCGCGCCATGGCCGAAAGCGCCATCGATACGCTGCGCGACAAGTTCGGCAAGAAGGCGGTGGAAACCGGCTACACCTTCGGCAAAGGCCGCAACGCCAACCCGCCGGAGCCGATCGAGGAGTGAGACGGCTTAGATACGCTTGAGATCGATGCGGCTCGTCACCACGTTCTTGCCGGTTTTCGGATCGACGTCGGTAACGGTCAACCGCATTCCGTCGCCGCTGGTTTTCTCGACCGTCAACCGCGCCTTACGATCGCCATTGACCTCCGCCGCCCAGCGAATGCCGAGACTGATCGCGTTGCCAGAACGGCTGCCGGCGAGCTGTGCCGGCCCGGTGCGCGACCCGACATAGACGCCTGTATACTTCGCCCCGCGGGCCTTCAGATTGGCGCTGATGGCGCGCGTCACCACGACAAGACCACGGCAATTGCCGTCAAGCGACAATGAGCTCGAGGTCGCGTCGGAATTGAAGGTGCAGGACACATTCACCGTCGGTGCGTCGGTGGTGACCTTGACTGTCCCCTTGCCGGAGAAATTCCCTTGCAAGGAGCTGAGAAAATTCGCCTCGTCGGCATGGGCCGCGGCGCTTGCAGTTAGCAGGCAGCCGGCTAGCAGAAACCGCGCGAATGATTTCATCGGAATCTCTCCCCCCTTGATGTTTAAGAAACGATGCGTCCAGCAATTGGCCAATACCGGGAACCAACGCCTGCCGTTGCGTCAGGTTCCACTTCCAGCATGGCTGTTTTGCAACGGGTCTGGCCCAGTCGAATGCGTCGCCTAGCGGTTGCGATGGAAGCCCCGGCTTGCGACATAGCGCCTATGGCACCTTCCCCATCGATCCCCAAAGCCGCGTTCTGGATGGCGCTGTCGATCGCCTCGTTCCTGGCGATGTCGGTCGCCGGCCGCGCCACGACCGCGGAGCTCAACGTGTTCCAGGTGCTGGAACTGCGCTCGGTGATCGGCTTTTTCATCCTGCTGCCGCTGGTGATTGTGAGCGGCGGCTTTGCGGCGATGCGCACGCAGCGCCCCGTCGCCCATCTCGCCCGCAATGTCATCCACTATACCGGCCAGGCGGCATGGCTTTACGCATTGACACTGATCCCGCTGGCCGTGCTGATTTCGATCGAATTCACGACGCCGATCTGGACGGCCCTGCTGGCGGTGGCCTTCCTCGGCGAAAGGCTCTCCCGACCCAAGCTGGCGGCGATCGCGCTGGGGCTGATCGGCGTGGTGATCATCGTGCGGCCCGGCGTTGGCGCCGTCGATCCGGGGCACCTGATCGTGCTCGGCGCCGCTGTCTGCTTCGGCATTTCGGTGGTCATGGTCAAGTCGCTGACACGCACCGACAGCGTCGTGCGCATCATCTTCTGGATGCTGATCATCCAGTCAGTGGTCGGCCTGATCCCGGCGCTTTATGAATGGCGCAACCCACCGCTCGAACTCTGGCCATGGATCCTGCTGATTGCCTTCACCGGCATGTCTTCGCATTTCTGCATGGCCCGCGCACTCGCCTATGCCGACGCGACCGTCATCTCGCCGATGGACTTCTTGCGCGTGCCTTTATCGGCGCTGATCGGCTGGCTGCTCTATAGCGAGCAGATCGACGCCTTCACCGCCGGCGGCGCCCTGCTGATCCTGCTGGGCAACCTGCTCAACCTGCAGCGCAAGGCGCCGCAACCAGCGGAAGTGGCTACGTCATAGCACCGCCGCCAATCAGCTTCCTTCGTCGGGGATGTTGAGGAGATGCCCGCAGGCCTTGCAATGCACGGCGTCCGGTTCGTGCCGCTGCAGGCCGCATTGTGGACAGGGAAAGAGCACCTTGGCCGGTCGGAAGATCGCTGTCGCCAGCCTGACGAACAGCGAGATGCCGATGATCATGGTGACGATTGCGGTCAGCTTGCCGGCAATTCCCGGCAGCACGATGTCGCCGAAACCGGTCGTCGTCACCGTGGCAACGGTGAAATAAAGCGCATCGACATAGTTTTCGAGGCCGGCGCCGGAGCGGAAGAAGAAGGTGTAGACGAAACCGGTGATGACGAAGAGAAACGTCAAAAGGTTGATGACCGCCTGGCTCGCCTCGCGCCATGGCCTTAGCCCGCGCATCTCGAAATGCCGCCACAGCGAGCCGCTGCGCGACAGCGACCACAGCCGCAGGATGCGCAGGAACGCCAGATTTGCCAGCGCCGTCGGCATCAGCAGCGTCAGAAGGATGAAGACATCGACCCAGGATGTCGGCTGTTTCATCAGCCGCAGCATGTCGTTGGAGGCTAACAGCCGGGCAATCAGGTCGGCGGCGACCAATGCGGCGACGGTATAGTCGAGCCACAGGAATGACGGCTTGTCCTGGAGCACCGGCGTGGCAACGAAGAAGGCGATGATGGCGAGGTCGATGATGACCGCCACCAGCTGAAACCGGAACGCCGCCGGCGTGCGTCCGTGATAGAGCTTGCGCAGCCGGTCACGCAGCCGCGCCATCGCTGAGCTTTGCTGCAATCCGTCCTTCTCGGCTGCTTTCATCACCAAGTGCGTAACTGTCCCAGCCGGGGCCGTCTAGAGCATGATCCCAAAAAGTGGGTGCCGGTTTTTGGAAAAGATCATGCTCCAACAAAGGGTTAGATCATGATGAGATTTCAACCAAATCTCATCATGATCTAGTGGCCCCGGTGACCGTCAGCCCTCCACCACCTTGCCGTCCGGCCCGACGAGGCGCCAGGCCGAGGCGGTGTCGTAGACGAACCGCTCCTCCGCAATCCGGTCACCACGCCAGCGCTGCAGGGCCACCTCTTCCAGCCGGCGCACGGTGCCGGCCTTGTCGACACGGTCGAAGGTCCAGCGGATGGCGACATTGTCGCCATCGACCAGGAATGTCTGGACAGGATGGGTGTGCATCTTCTCGATCCGGTCGAGTGCTGCCTGCTCATGCGCCATCAGTGTTTCCTTGCCGCGCCGCGGGACGCCGAGATTTTCCTGCATGGTGGCATCGTCATGGTAGAAGTCGGCGATCGCTTTGACGTGGCTGCCTTCGACCACCTCCTTGAGGAAGGCTTCGACGCGTTCGCGGCTGGGCATGATTGTGCGTTCCTGTGAAGTTTCTGCTCAACGCATGTGGTTCAAAGGAAGGTCAGGTCAACCACGCCCCGCACGCTGGCCCTATCGGCTGCAATGTCAGGCCCAGAGCATCTTTATGCCGTCATGCACTGGCCGACGTCGATGGGATTGCCGTGTATATCAGCGCAGCCTAGACGAGCTCGACTTCGACCACACCCGGCACCGCGCGCATGGCCGACGCGATCTGCGGCGAGATGCGGTAGCGGTTGGGCAATTCGATCTCGATCTCGCCCTGCGCCTCTTCTTTGATGACGATAATGCTTACCTGACTTTCCCCACGCTGGGTAAGCTGCGATTGAATCGCCGACGCAGGCCCGTCATTTCGAACGAAGATGCGCAGCGCCTTCTGGATACGGCTGGCCTCATCCTCCAGCGACTGCACCGTCTGGATGCGCAGATTGACCCCTTCGGGCCTATCCTCGGCGGAAACGGTGATCACCACCGAACGTCCGGGCTCGAGCAGATCGCGATACTGCGCCAACCCTTCCGAAAACAGCACGGCTTCATATTGGCCAGATGTGTCGGAAAAGGCGATGACGCCCATCTTGTTGCCGGTTCGGGTCTTGCGCTCCTGCTTGGTGGTGACGGTGCCGGCGAGCCGGCCCGCGGCGGCACCGCGTTTGACCGCAGCCGAGAACTCGCCCCAGTTCTGCACGCGCATCTTCTGCAGGGCCGCCTTGTACTCGTCGAGCGGATGCGCCGAAAGATAGAAGCCGACGACCTGGAATTCACGGTGCAGCCGGTCGGCGGCAAGCCACGGATCGGTCTGCGGCAAATTGAGCGCCTGCTGCTGCGCGCCGAGCGACGCGCCGAAAATGTCGTGCTGGCCCGAAATGGCATTCTGCTGCGCCAGCGAAGCCAGCCCCATCATCCGTTCGACGCCGGCCATCATCTGGGCGCGGTCGTGGCCGAAGCAGTCGAGCGCGCCGGCCATGATCAGGCTTTCGAAGACGCGCTTGCCGACGATCTTGGGATCGACCCTTTCACAGAAATCGGCGAGATTCTTGAACGGCTTTTCGCCGCGCATGGCGACGATGTGCTCGACCGCAGCGTCGCCGACGCCCTTGAGGGCCGCCAGCGAATAGTAAATGCGGTTCTCGCCGACCTCGAAATTGCGGAAGCTGGTCATCACCGACGGCGCCACCACCTCGATGCCGAGACGCAGCGCATCCTGGCGGAAATCGGCGAGTTTGTCGGTATTGCCCATGTCGAGCGTCATCGACGCCGCCAGGAACTCGACGGGGTAATGCGCCTTGAGATAGGCGGTCTGGTAGGACACGACGGCGTAGGCGGCCGCGTGCGATTTGTTGAAGCCGTAGTCGGCGAACTTGGCCAGAAGGTCGAAGATGAAGTCGGCCTGCGGCTTGCCGACGCCGCGTTCGACCGCACCGGTGACGAAGCGCTCGCGCTGCTTGTCCATTTCGGCGCGGATCTTCTTGCCCATCGCGCGACGCAGCAGATCGGCTTCGCCGAGCGAATAGCCCGACAGTTCCTGCGCGATCTGCATCACCTGTTCCTGGTAGACGATGACGCCTTGCGTCTCCTTCACCAGATGGTCGATCTTGGGATGGATCGATGCCATCTCCTCTTCGCCATGCTTTCTGGCGTTGTAGGTCGGGATGTTCTCCATCGGGCCGGGACGGTAGAGCGCCACCAGCGCGATGATGTCCTCGATGCAGTCGGGCCGCATGCCGATCAGCGCCTTGCGCATGCCGGCACTTTCCACCTGGAACACACCGACCACTTCGCCGCGCGACAGCATGGCGTAGGTTTCAGGATCGTCGAGCGGGATCGTCGCCAGGTCGATCGCGATGCCGCGCCGGCGGATCAGCTTCACCGCCGTCTCCAGCACCGTCAGCGTCTTCAGGCCGAGGAAGTCGAATTTTACCAGCCCGGCCTGCTCGACATATTTCATGTTGAACTGGGTGACCGGCATGTCGGAGCGCGGATCGCGGTACATCGGCACCAGTTCCGACAAGGGCCGGTCGCCGATCACGATGCCGGCGGCGTGCGTCGAAGCGTGGCGGTAGAGCCCTTCCAGCTTTTGCGCCATATCGAGCAGCGTCTGCACGATCGGCTCCTTCTCGGCCTCCTCGGCAAAGCGCGGCTCGTTGGCGATGGCATCCGCCAGCTTGACCGGATTGGCCGGGTTCTGCGGCACCATCTTGGAGAGCTTGTCGACTTGGCCGTAAGGCATTTGCAGCACGCGGCCGACGTCGCGCAGCACCGCGCGCGCCTGCAGCGTACCGAAGGTGATGATTTGTCCCACCTGGTCGCGGCCATATTTCTGCTGGACGTAGCGGATGACCTCTTCGCGCCGATCCTGGCAGAAGTCGATGTCGAAGTCGGGCATCGACACGCGGTCCGGATTGAGGAAGCGCTCGAACAGCAGCGAGAAGCGCAGCGGATCGATATCGGTGATGGTGGTGGAATAAGCGACCAGCGATCCGGCGCCCGAACCACGGCCCGGCCCGACCGGAATGCCTTGCGCCTTCGCCCATTTGATGAAGTCGGCCACGATCAGGAAGTAACCGGGAAATTTCATCTTCTCGATGATGGAGAGCTCGAAATCGAGCCGCTCGCGGTATTGTTCGACCGTGTAGCCGGCGGTGGGTCCATGCGCCGCCAGCCGGGCGTCGAGACCTTCATGGGCCTGCCGGCGCAGTTCATCGGCCTCCGCTTTCAGCGCCACCTCATTGTCGGCGACATCGCCGCCGGTAAAGCGTGGCAGGATCGGATTGCGGGTCTTGGGATAATAGGAACAGCGCAGCGCGATCTCGACGGTGTTGTCGATCGCTTCCGGCAGGTCGGCGAACAGCCGCGCCATATCCGCCTGGCTGCGCAGGAAATTGTCCGAAGTCAGCCGGCGACGGTTGTCGGCGGCAACCACCGAACCCTCGGCAATGGCGATCAGAGCATCATGCGCGTCATAGTCGTCGCGGGCGGCGAAGAACGCCTCATTCGTGGCGACCAGCGGCAGATCATGGATATAGGCAAGGTCGACCGATGATTTCTCGATAGCGCGGTCATAACCGGAAACACGGTCCAGCTCGACATAGAGCCGGTCGCCGAACAGCGCCTTGAGTGCCAGAAGCCGCGTCTCGGCAAGATCTCGGCGATCCTCCTTCAGCGCCCGGCCGATCGGGCCGCGCGGCCCGCCGCTGAGGCAGATCAGGCCATCGCTATGGCCTTCCAGCATTGCTGACGTCAGATGCACGGGCTCGCCCGGCGGCGTCTCCAGATAGACCTGGCTGACCAGCCTGACGAGGTTGCTGTAGCCGGCCTCGGTGGCGGCGAGCAGCACCACGGCGTGCATCTCCGGACCATGGCGGCGGCGGTCGCGCTGCGCGTCGCTGGTCTCGCCGGAAAAGGCGAGATCGATCTGGCAACCGATAATCGGCTGGATGCCTTCCTTCACCGCCTTCTGGGCAAATTCCAGCGCGCCGAACAGATTGTTTGTGTCGGTGACTGCGATTGCCGGGCACTCGTCCTTGACGGCATGACCGACAACGGCGGCGACCTGCAAGGCGCCCTCGAGCAGCGAATACGCCGAATGCACCCGCAGATGGATGAACGGCCGCGCCGGCGCCTCCGGGCGCGCAGCAGCGAGCGCTGCTTCGCGCCTCAGGGGATCGCGTGGAAGTTTGTCATCCGCCATGATGTTTCAAATTGCTCGAAGGGCTTTGAGTCGATGGAGATGTATTGTCCCGGACCGGGCGATGCCAGTCCAGCACAAATGACCACCGACCACAGGCTTCCGTACCCAGCCGCACGGCTCAGAGATTGTTTCGAAATTCGAGTCATATGATGGTGGTTCCGAGAACCGGAGCGCAGCGGCCATTGGTCCGTGAGCACGGGAAGCGCAGAAACCACCTTCAGATGGCCGCCGGAGTAGAATTTCCAAACAATCTCTAGGCGAACTCCATGATCACCGCATCGACAGCCAGGCTGTCACCCGGCTTGGCGTTGAGCTTCGACACGACAAGATCGCGGTCGGCGCGCAGCACGTTTTCCATCTTCATCGCCTCGACCACGGCCAGCGTCTCGCCGGCCTTGACCTCCTGCCCCTCGGCAACCGCGATCGACACGACCAGGCCCGGCATCGGGCAAAGCAGCATCTTGGACGTGTCCGGCGCCACCTTCTCCGGCATCAGCCTTTCCAGCTCCGCCGTTCGCGGCAGCATGGCGCGCGCCGTCACCGACATGCCCTTCCAGGCGATGCGCAGGCCGTTCGGCAGCGGCCTGATCTGCGCCGTGACCTTGCGGGCACCGACAGTGCCGCGCCAGATGAGGTCGCCCGGCCGCCAGTCGGACGCCACGGTCAGCGCTTTGCCGCCATCGACCGACAGATCGATTTCCATCGGAATGGAGATCATGCCCTCGATGATCGAAGCCTGGAGATAGTCGTCGCCGAGCTTCACCACCCAATCGCGCTTGAGTGCGCCCGAATGCGGCGCCAGCCGCCCGCCCAGCCGGTCAAGCCGATCGCGGCGCAGAAGCTCGACCGCGGTGGCGATCGCCGCCAGCACTGCCTTTTCATCGCCATTGGGCACGATCGGCGCGAAGCCGTCAGGATATTCCTCGGCGATGAAGCCCGTCGATATCCGCCCCTCGCGCCAGCGCGGATGCTGCATCAGCGCCGCCAGGAACGGGATGTTGTGCTCGATGCCGTCGACGACGAAACTGTCCAGCGCTTCCGACATGGCATCGATGGCCTCGATACGCGTGGGCGCCCAGGTGCAGAGTTTTGCCACCATCGGATCATAGAACATCGGAATCTCGGAGCCTTCGGTGACGCCGGTGTCGTTGCGGATGACGACATCGCCGAACGTGCCCTCCTCCGGCGGCCGGTAGCGCGTCAACCGGCCGATCGAGGGCAGGAAATTGCGATAGGGATCCTCGGCATAGAGCCGGCTTTCCACCGCCCAGCCGTTCAGCGTGACGTCGCTCTGCTTGATGCCGAGCTTTTCGCCGGCGGCGACGCGGATCATCTGCTCAACCAGGTCGATGCCGGTAACAAGCTCCGTCACCGGATGCTCGACCTGCAATCGTGTATTCATTTCAAGGAAATAGAAGTTCTTTTCAGCATCGACGATGAACTCGACGGTGCCGGCGCTCTGGTAGTCGACCGCCTTGGCCAGCGCCACGGCCTGCTCGCCCATCGCCTTGCGCGTCCTGGCATCGAGGAATGGCGACGGCGCCTCTTCCGCCACCTTCTGGTTCCGACGCTGGATCGAGCATTCGCGCTCGCCGAGATAGAGGGCGGTGCCATGCGCGTCGGCCAGCACCTGGATTTCGATATGACGCGGATCGACGACGAACTTTTCGATGAAGACGCGGTCGTCGCCGAACGAGCTTTTCGCCTCCGAGCGCGCCCGGTCGAAGCCGTCGCGCACTTCCGACTGGCTCCAGGCAATGCGCATGCCTTTACCGCCGCCGCCGGCCGAGGCCTTGATCATCACGGGATAACCGATCTCGCCGGCGATCTTTTCGGCATGGTCGGCATTTTCGATGACACCAAGCCAGCCGGGAACCGTCGACACCTCAGCGGCCTTGGCGAACTTCTTCGATTCGATCTTGTCGCCCATCGCCTTGATAGCCTTGGGTTTCGGACCGATGAAGACAATGCCCTCAGCCTCAAGCGCGTCGCAGAAGGCGGCCCGCTCCGACAGAAAACCGTAGCCGGGATGCACGGCCTGCGCGCCCGTCTCCTTGCAGGCAGCGATGATCTTTTCAGGCAGAAGATAGCTTTGCGCGGCAGGCGATGGCCCGATATGCACGGCTTCGTCGGCCATTTCGACGTGCACGGCGTCGCGATCGGCGTCGGAATAGACCGCTACGGTGGCAATCCCCATCCTGCGCGCCGTCTTGATGACGCGGCAAGCAATCTCGCCGCGATTGGCGATCAGGATTTTCGTGAACATCGAAGGCGTTTCCTCGGTCTTTCGTCCTTCTTATGGGCTTCGGCAGCCGGGCTCAAGCACCGCCGGCAGCGCACCCATCAAGACACTCCCTGCCCGCCAGGGCCGTGCCGAGGGGCGAAGGTTGGGCTCGCCGACGACTGGGCCAAGATTTGCGCCATATTTGGTCGCCAAATCGGGTTGAAACAGTATAAAAACCCTGAAAGCCTGAAGACCAATCGCCTTGGGAGGAATTGCCTAATGAAAACCCGCGCCGCTGTCGCTGTCGCCGCCGGAAAGCCGTTGGAAATCATGGAGGTCGACCTCGACGGACCGCGCGAAGGCGAGGTGCTGGTCGAGATCAAGGCGACCGGCATCTGCCACACCGACGAGTTCACCCTGTCGGGCGCTGATCCCGAAGGCCTGTTTCCGGCAATCCTCGGCCATGAAGGCGCTGGCGTTGTCGTCGATGTCGGCAAGGGCGTCACCTCGGTCAAGAAGGGCGACCACGTCATCCCGCTCTACACGCCGGAATGCCGGCAGTGCCCATCCTGCCTGTCGCGCAAGACCAATTTGTGCACCGCCATCCGCGCCACGCAGGGCCAAGGCTTGATGCCCGATGGCTCCTCGCGCTTCTCGATCGGCAAGGACAAGATCTTCCACTATATGGGCTGCTCGACCTTCTCCAATTTCACCGTTTTGCCCGAGATCGCCGTCGCCAAGGTCAACCCGGACGCGCCCTTCGACAAAATCTGCTACATTGGTTGCGGCGTCACCACCGGCATCGGCGCGGTCATCAACACCGCGAAGGTCGAGCAAGGCGCGACTGCTGTCGTCTTTGGTCTCGGTGGCATCGGCCTCAACGTCATCCAGGGCCTGAAGCTCGCCGGCGCCGACATGATCATCGGTGTCGACCTCAACAACGACAAGAAGGCATGGGGCGAGCGCTTCGGCATGACGCATTTCGTCAATCCGAAGGAGATCGACGGCGACATCGTTCCTCACCTCGTCAACTTGACCAAGCGCGGCGCCGACCAGATCGGCGGCGCCGACTACACATTCGACTGCACCGGCAACACCAAGGTGATGCGCCAGGCGCTGGAAGCCTCGCATCGCGGCTGGGGCAAGTCGGTCGTCATCGGCGTGGCCGGCGCCGGCCAGGAGATTTCGACCCGGCCGTTCCAGCTGGTCACCGGCCGCACCTGGATGGGCACCGCCTTTGGCGGCGCACGCGGCCGCACTGACGTGCCAAAAATCGTCGACTGGTACATGGACGGCAAGATCCAGATCGACCCGATGATCACCCATTTGCTGAAGCTGGAAGACATCAACAAGGGCTTCGACCTCATGCATGAGGGCAAGTCGATCAGGAGCGTCGTCGTTTATTGAGGAGAAGAAGCCGCCGACCGAAGGGCCAGCGACTGTAGTTGCATGGGTTCAACAAGGGAGGAAGATAATGCCTGAGAAACTGCATCCGAAAATCGACAATGGCCTGCCGAAGGAAAGCGCAAGCTTTGCCGGCGGCACGCTGGTCTGTGCCTGCACCAGCAAGCCGGTGAAGGTGAAGGTCAAGGGCCAGATCGCCCACAACCATGCCTGTGGCTGCACCAAATGCTGGAAGCCTGACGGCGCGGTGTTCTCGGTCGTGGCCGTAGCCGGCACCGGCGATGTCACAGTCACCGAAAACGGCGACAAGCTGAAAGTGGTCGACCCCTCGGCACTTATCCAGCGTCACGCCTGCACCGGCTGCGGTGTCCATATGCACGGACCGGTCGAGCGCGACCATCCGTTCAAGGGTCTGTCCTTCATCCATCCCGAGCGCTTCCAGGAAGACGGCTGGTCACCGCCGGGCTTCACCGCTTTCGTTTCGTCGATCATCGAATCCGGTGTCGACCCCAAGCGCATGGACGGCATTCGCGGCCAGTTGAAGTCGATGGGCCTCGAGCCCTATGACTGTCTCAATCCCGGCCTGATGGATTACATAGCCACCTGGACGGCGAAGAAGTCGGGCGCGCTGCCGGCCTGACGGTACGAGATTTCTGGCATGGGGCCGGGTAACATGCCGGCCCCATGTCCGTTTTGGAGAGATAATGCCCGCACCCGCCATCTACGTCGACGCCGACGCCTGCCCGGTGAAAGCCGAGGTCGAGAAGGTCGCCGAGCGCCATGGTGTCGTCGTCACCTACGTCTCCAATGGCGGGCTGCGTCCGTCGCGCGATCCGATGATTCGCAACGTCGTCGTCTCTAAAAGCGCCGATGCCGCTGACGATTGGATCGTCGAGAACGCAAAACCCAACGACATCGTGATCACCGCCGACATCCCGCTTGCCGCTCGCACCGTGGCGCTCGGCGCGCATGTGCTTGGGCCAACCGGCCGGCCGTTCACGCCGGAGACCATCGGCATGGCGGTTGCAATGCGCGATTTGAAGCAGCATCTGCGCGAAACCGGCGAGAGCAAGGGCTACAATGCCAGCTTTGCGCCACAGGATCGCTCGCGTTTCCTGGGTGAGCTCGACCGTATCTTGCGGCGGGCTCTGAAATCCGTCACACCCGACCAGACGTGAAGCATCATCCGAGGTCGGGCTATGGCCGACACATCGCCGAATAACCCCTTGCAGCGGCACAAGCAGTTCTTTGTGTCGCTAGCCGTCGGTCTGGTCGTATTTGCCGCGGTATTGCCTTTGATTGGATCGCTCCCCGTCTCCACGCGGCTTGCCTATTCGATCTCGATTGCCGCCGATTCCTTCTTCGTCGTCTTCATCGCGCTCGTCATCGCCAAGATGCCGCTGCTGTCCGGCCGCTATCTCAGCAAGAACGCGCGCGAACTGGACCTCCCAGTGCTGGGCATCTTTGCCATCACGCTCGGCATCGTCGCCATGGCCATTGTCCTGCTGTTCCTTTTGATCAATCACAAGGATCGCGACCCCATCGAACTCGGCTTCGCCATGCTGTCGATCCCGCTTGGCTGGTTCACCATCCATGCTATGGCCGCCCTCCACTATGCGCATGTCTACTGGATGGACGGCGACGCGATCGATGCCGAAACCAAGAAGAAGATACCGGTCGGCGGCCTCGATTTTCCCGGCAGCAAACGGCCGGACGGTTGGGACTTTCTCTATTTCGCGACGGTGATCGGCATGACCGCGCAGACCGCCGACACCGCGATCACGACCTCGCATATGCGCCGCGTGGTGCTTGTCCATTCGATCCTGTCGTTCTTCTTCAACGCCGTCATCGTCGCCGCCGTCGTCAATCTCGCGGTGAGCCTCGGCAATTGAGTATCCGTGCCCGCGATAAACCCGTGCCCGTAATAAAAACGTGACCGCATGAAACATCGCTTTCGATAGCGACGTATTGGGAGGACAAGGACGAGCGCGGCCATCCCAGGATCGCGCAGCCGGAGGCGAGGAAAAGATGGAAACCATTACCGTGAGTCAGCCCGGCGCAGGCGTCGATGCCGCCTCAACGAAGGATGCGACGCTGATCTACCGGCAATCGCGCTGGACGCGTCTGACGCACTGGCTGTGGGCCATTTCGCTGTTCTTCATGCTCTTGTCCGGCCTGCAGATCTTCAACGCCCGCCCGCAGCTCTACATCGGCAAGCAATCCGGCTTCGGCTACAACAACACTGTCTTTGCCATCGGTGCCGAAAACACCGCGACCGGCCCGCGCGGCTACACCGAAATCTTCGGCCATCGCTTCGACACCACCGGCGTGCTCGGCTGGTCGGGCCCGGCCGGGCAGCAAACGTCGCGTGCCTTCCCGTCCTGGGCGACAATCCCGTCCTATTACGATCTCGGCACCGCCCGCGTCGTGCATTTCTTCTTCGCCTGGATACTGACAACCACCTTGGTCGTCTGGCTGGTCGCCAGCCTGGTCAACGGCCATCTGCGCCGCGATCTGGCGCCGCGCCTTGACGATCTCAAGCGGCTGCCGCAGGACATCATCGAGCACGCCAAGCTCAGGTTCCACCACACACGCGAATACAACACGCTGCAGAAAATGGCCTATGGCGGCGTACTGTTCGCGCTGTTGCCACTCATGATCATCACCGGCCTTGCCATGTCGCCGAGCATGAACTCGGTGCTGCCCTGGCTCAACGAACTGCTCGGCGGAAGGCAGACGGCGCGCACCATCCATTTCACGGTGATGGTGCTGCTGGTCGGCTTTTTCATCGTCCATATAATGATGATCCTCGCCGCCGGCCCGATCAACGAACTGCGCTCGATCATCACCGGCTGGTACCGCACCGATCCGCCAAGGCATGGCGACACCGAGAGGAGTGCGTGAGATGGCCAAATTCCAGATCAGCCGCCGAAAGTTCCTGACGGGCGCCGGCCTCGGCGTTTCCGGCATCATGTTGTCGGGCTGCGATGCCTTCGACAGCCAGCTCGGCATGGGCGATGGCCTGCGCAGTTTCCTCGAAAACGCCAATGGCCTGACCTACCGCGCGCAACGCTGGCTTGCCGGCCGCGATGCTCTGGCGCCGGAATTCACCGAGGCCGACATCCGCCAGCCGCAGCGGCCGAACGGCGTCACCGCGCCCGAGGATGACACCTACAAGGGCCTGCTCGCCAACAATTTCGCCGACTGGCGGCTGGAGGTAACGGGCCTGGTCGAAAAGCCGCTGTCGCTCAGCCGCGAGCAGTTGGAGAACATGCCGAGCCGCACGCAGATCACCCGCCACGACTGTGTCGAAGGCTGGAGCTGCATCGCCAAATGGACCGGCACCCCGCTGTCGCTGGTGCTCGACCAGGCTGTGGTCAAGCCGCAGGCCCGCTATGTCATGTTCCACTGCCTCGATACGATCGATCGCAGCCTCTCCGGGGAAATCAAATATTACGGCACCATCGACCTGATCGATGCCCGCCACCCGCAGACGATCCTGGCCTACGGCCTCAACGGCAAGCCGCTGCCGGTCGAAAACGGCGCGCCGCTGCGCGTGCGCGTCGAACGACAGCTCGGCTACAAGATGCCGAAGTATCTCTACAAGATCGAGCTCGTCGACAGTTTTGCCAATATTGGCGGCGGCCGCGGCGGCTATTGGGAAGACAATGGCTATGACTGGTATGGCGGGATTTGATAGGCCTCGCATTCTGACCGAGCACGATCTGACTCCGACGAACCGAGCTTGCCTGAGGAAGCCGGTTTCGAGGGCGTGGCCGAACTTGGCGATTGGCCTGAAGACACTCCAATATCGTCCTCTGCAAAACGGTCGCAGAAAACGGCGCGGCTTAAGCAACCTTGTCGAGCAGCGGCTTGAGCGCCGGATGTATCTCGGGCGAGGCGAGTTTGATCAGCGTCAGCAGCGCGCGTTCATTGTCACGCAGCGGGCGGTCGGTGCCGATGCGATCGGCCAGCCATTTCGCCTCGCTGGCGTCGATCGTCTCGGCGCGGCGCGCGAGTGCCTCGGCGGCACGGTTCTTCGAGTCCCATTCGGCCTCGATATCGCCGGGCGAACGATAGGCTTCCATGATGCCGGCCAGTCCGCCCGACACCATGCGGCTGAAGAAGCCACCAATTTCGGGCTCGGCCTGGTCCAAGAAACTGTCACGACGCAGCGCCACATCGCGCGTCGGCGCTTCGTAGCCGGCCGAACACATGACGAAATTGGCGAGCGCCTTGACGAACAGGTCGTTCCAGGACGGGTCGTTGTGGGCCGCTGCGGTCTGCTCGTTGATCTGGAACAGCACCTCGGCCTCAACCCGTGTGATGGCAATGTTACCGTCGCCGCCATAGGCATGGAGAATGCGGCGCAACAGATCGACCTCTGCCTTGGCGACCAGCCCGGGAACCAGCGCCCCGCCGAGCATCAGTGGTCCCTTGCCGTCGACCACCGCGTTGGCGACCTGCTCGAGCGCGTAGGCGGAGAGCCGGCCGGGCGATGATTTCGCCCTTTCCAGCACATGCACCAGCAGCTCCAGTTCGGTCACACTGTCGACCATTCCGTCGCGCGAGATGGTCTGGATCAGCCAACCGGCATTGTCTTCAGAGATATAGCCTGCCGGCTTTTCCTGGTAGACGATGTAGTCGGTAACGGCCTCGACGAAGAATTCAGGCCATTGCGGGCATTTGTCCGTCGCTGTCGCATCGAGCGCGAACAGTGCTTCAGCCTCGCCGCGCGTCACCACGCCGTCAGCGAACACTTCGCGACGCAGCATGACGACATCTTCCGCCGTGATGCGGTCCTTCGAGGCCAGCCCCGCCACCGGCGCGCTCCCGATCCGTTCGCCCATCTGTCAATCCCCATCCGCCGTGCCCAACGCAATTGCCGGCCAAACCGTCAGCCCAGAATATCGCCATTGTCTTGAAAAACCGGCAAACGGCGTGGTTAGCGAAGACTGTAAAGACGACGCGCTTTACGTGTCGCTGGCAGGTGACAAGGTGTCGCCGACAAGCTATGGATGGCGCGTCGAGGGCTTAAGTTTTGAGTCCTACCTGTTTGCGGGAGAGAGCAGCGCGAGCTGCCGCCGAAGGGGAAATCGCCCGAAATCTCTCAGGCAAAAGAACCGTAGACGGGAAAGACACTCTGGAAAGTCGGGGCTTGCCCCCGCGCCGAAGGTGTAAGCGTCGCCGACAGAGTTCCGGTTGCGCGAGTCTCTCAGGCTTCAGACAGAGGGGCACGGACTGGTCGCCAGCAGCGGCCGATTGCGTGCGACTCTGGAGATGACATGACGGGCGACGACACCAAACACCTTCCTCTCGAAGATCTGCACACCGCCGCCGGCGCACGCTTTGGCGCCTTTGCGGGCTGGTCGATGCCGCTGACCTATCCGGCCGGCGTGATGAAGGAGCACCTTCACACCCGCGAACATGCCGGCCTGTTCGACATTTCGCATATGAAGCTGTTCGCTGTCAGCGGACCGGGCGCTGCGGCACTGCTCAACCGCGCCAGTCCGCTCGATGCCGGCGCGCTTGAGATTTCACAGTCCAAATATAGTTTCTTCCTCAACGAGGCCGCCGGGATCATCGACGATCTGATCGTCACCCGGCTCGGCGCCGAGCGCTTCATGGTGGTCGCCAACGCCGGGAATGCGGTCGAGGACGAGAAGCATTTGCGTGCGCTGGCCGCGGACTTCGACGTCAAAGTCGATGCGCTCGACCGCGTCTTCCTGGCGATCCAGGGGCCGGAAGCCTGGGCTGCCTTGTCCCGCGCCGGCATCGAGACCGGCTCGCTCTTGTTCATGCATGGCATCGAGCCGAAGCAAAACTGGTTCATGAGCCGCTCCGGCTACACCGGCGAGGACGGCTTCGAGATCGGCCTGCCGGAGGCGGATGCGCGCGCTCTGGTCACGAAACTGCTCGAGGACGAGCGTGTGTTGTGGATCGGCCTTGCTGCCCGCGACTCGCTGCGGTTGGAGGCCGGCCTGTGCCTGCACGGCCAGGACATCACGCCGGAGATCGATCCGGCGAGTGCCGGCCTGATGTGGGCGATCCCCAAAGATCTCCGCGCCGGCGGGTCCTTCATCGGCGCCGATGCGCTGCGGTCCATCCTGGAGCGCGGGCCGTCGCAAAAGCGCGTCGGCCTGAAGCCGGACGGCCGCCAGCCGGTGCGCGCCGGCGCTGCTTTGTTCGATGCCGACGGCGATCCGGCCGGCTACGTGACATCAGGCGGCTTCGGCCCGTCGGCCGGCCATCCCGTCGCCATGGGCTATGTGTCAACGGCCTTGGCCAAGCCGGGCACGAAACTGTTCGCCGACGTTCGCGGGACGAAAATCCCGGTCGATATCAGTTCCTTGCCCTTCACTCCTCATCGCTACCGCAAAGGATAATTCCGATGGCAAAAACCTATTTCACACAAGATCACGAATGGCTGAGCGTCGAGGGAGGCATCGCCACCGTCGGGATAACCGACTATGCGCAGGAACAGCTTGGCGATCTCGTCTTCGTCGAACTGCCTCAAATCGGCACCAAACTCAGTAAGGGCGACACCGCCGTGGTCGTTGAATCCGTCAAGGCGGCATCCGATGTTTATGCGCCGGTTGATGGCGAGATCACCGACGCCAACGGCGCGCTGTCCTCGGACCCGTCGCTGGTCAACTCCGCTGCGACCGGCGACGGCTGGCTGTGGAAGATGAAGCTCGCCGACGAAGGCCAACTCGCAGGCCTCATGAATGAGGCCGCCTACAAAGCCCATATCGGTTGACATCAGGACCTATTGCCATGAGCGCAGCACTTACCCCCTTCTCGGCCCGCCACATCGGTCCTGATGTAAACGACGTCAGAGCCATGCTTGCCGTGATCGGCGTTCCCTCCGTCGAGACGCTGATCAGCCAGGCCGTGCCGCAGTCGATCCGCCTCGATCTGCCGCTAGCCCTTCCCGCGCCGGCGAGCGAAGCCGAAGCGCTGGCCGAATTGGCTGCGACCATGGCAAAAAACAGGGTGCTGAAGAGCTTCATCGGCGCCGGCTATCACGGCGTCCATGTGCCGCCGGTCATCCAGCGCAACCTGTTCGAGAACCCGGCCTGGTACACCGCCTATACGCCCTACCAGGCCGAGATCAGCCAGGGCCGCCTGGAAATGCTGTTCAACTTCCAGACCTTGGTCACCGAATTGACCGGCCTGCCGGTGGCTTCGGCCTCCCTGCTCGACGAAGCGACGGCGGTGGCCGAAGCGGTCGGCATCGCGCTGCGCCATCACCGCGACAAGCGCACCAAGGTGGCGCTGGCCGGCACGCCGCATCCGCAGACGCTGGACGTCGTGCGCACCCGCGCCGAGCCGCTCGGCATCGAGATCGATGGCGAGACCATCGACGACAACACCGCCGCCCTGCTGGTCTCCTGGCCGGACACGTTTGGCGTCTATGGCGACCACAAGGCGGCGATCGAGAAGGCTCGCGCCACCGGCGCCGTGGTCGTCTTCATCGCCGATCCGCTTGCGCTCACGCTGACCGAAGCGCCGGCCAGGCTTGGCGCCGACATCGCCGTCGGCCCGATGCAGCGCTTTGGCGTGCCGATGGGCTTTGGCGGCCCGCACGCCGCCTATTGCGCCGTCTCCGACAAGCTGACCCGGCTGATGCCCGGCCGCCTCGTCGGCCAGTCGATCGACAGCAAGGGCCGTCCCGGCTATCGCCTCGCCCTGCAGACGCGCGAACAGCATATCCGCCGCGACAAGGCGACCTCCAACATCTGCACCGCGCAGGCGCTGCTTGCCAACATGGCGACCGCATACGCGATCTGGCACGGGCCTACTGGTTTGCAGGCGATCGCAGCCCGAATTCATGAGCTCGCCAACGGCCTCGCAGCAGGCCTGAAAACCGCTGGTGTTTCCGTGCTCGGCTCAAGCCGTTTCGACACGGTGACGGCCGAAGTGAAGGGCAAGGCAGCTTCGATCGCCGCTGCCGCTGAAAAAGGTGGCCGGCTGCTGCGCGTCATCGATGCCGACCGCATCAGCATCGCCTTCGACGAAACCTCGACCGAGGCGGATCTCGAGGCTATCGCCGCCCTGTTCGGCGCCAAGTCCGGCGCTACTGAGGCCGGCGCGATGCCCGGCAAGCCGCGCGGCAAGGAGTTTCTGACCCAGCCGGTTTTCCGCGAAAACCACTCCGAGACCGACATGATGCGCCTGCTGCGCAGGCTAGCCGACAAGGATTTGGCGCTCGACCGCACCATGATCCCGTTGGGCTCCTGCACCATGAAGCTCAACGCGGCGGCCGAAATGACGCCGGTCAGCTGGCCTGAAGTCGCCAACCTGCATCCCTTTGCGCCGGCCAGCCATTCGGCCGGCTATCGCGCCATGGTCGGCGAGCTGGAAGGCTGGCTGGCGCAGATCACCGGCTTCGACGCCGTCAGCCTGCAGCCCAATGCCGGCAGCCAAGGCGAATATGCCGGCCTGCTCGCCATCCGCGCCTATCACCGTTCGCGTGGCGAAGGCCATCGCACCATCTGCCTGATCCCCCAGTCCGCGCATGGCACCAATCCCGCGAGTGCGGCGATGGCCGGCATGAGCGTCGTCGTCGTGCGTTGCCTGGAGGACGGCAATATCGACATGGACGATATGCGGGCCAAGGCCAACGAGCATTCGAAGAATCTCGCAGCCCTGATGTTCACCTATCCCTCGACGCACGGCGTCTATGAAGAGGGCGCGCGCCACCTGTGCGGTCTCATTCACGAGCATGGCGGCCAGGTCTATTTCGACGGCGCCAACCTTAACGCCCTGGTTGCTTTGGCGCGGCCCGCCGATATCGGCGCCGATGTCTGCCACATGAACCTGCACAAGACCTTCTGCATCCCGCATGGCGGGGGCGGTCCGGGCGTCGGTCCGATCGGCGTCAGGGCGCATCTGAAACCCTATCTGCCGGGTCATGTCACGGAGGGCTCGGCGCATGCCGTGTCCGCTGCCCCGTTCGGCAGCGCTTCCATCCTGCCGATCACCTGGATGTACATCCGCATGATGGGGGCCGCCGGCCTGAAGCAGGCGACGGAGACGGCGATCATCTCGGCCAACTATGTGGCGACGCGGCTCGCGCCGCACTTCCCGCTTCTCTACAAGGGCAGGCACGATCGCATCGCGCATGAATGCATCCTCGACACGCGCGTGCTCAAGGAGAGCGCCGGCATCAGCGTCGACGATATCGCCAAGCGGCTGATCGATTACGGTTTTCACGCACCGACCATGTCGTTCCCTGTCGCCGGCACGCTGATGGTCGAGCCGACCGAATCCGAGCCCAAGCGGGAGCTCGACCGGTTCTGCGAGGCGATGATCGCCATTGCCGGCGAGGCCGCGAAAGTGGCGAAGGGTGAATGGCCGCTCGAAGACAACCCGCTGGTCAATGCCCCGCACACGGCGGCCGAAACCCTTGCCGGCCAGTGGACCCACCCCTATTCGCGGCTGGAAGCGGCCTACCCCGCCGGCGATGTCGATACAGCGGCCAAATACTGGCCGCCGGTCTCGCGCATCGACAATGTCGCCGGCGACCGCAACCTCGTCTGCTCCTGCCCGCCGCTGTCGGAATATCTCGGCGCCGCTGAATAACACTCTGGCCTGTCAGGCTGAGCGCAGGGCCGGTCCGTCGGCCTTGCTTACCCGGTTCAGCACAAGCACGCGGTTCCGCCCCGCGTGCTTGGCCGCGTAAAGCGCTTTGTCGGCCTCGGCCAGGACGTCCTCGAGGCTGCTGCCGTCTTCCTTGCCAAAGCCGATGCCGCCGCTGACGCTGCTGCGCAACGGCCCGCGCGGCGTCGGCACCACTTCCGTGCCGAAAGCGACGCCGATCTTGCTGGCGAGGTCATGGGCCTTGTCTTGCGGCATCCGCGACATGACCAGCGCGAACTCCTCGCCGCCCAGCCGAAAGGCGTCGACGCCAACCCGATCATATTTCTTGATGATTGCCGCGAAGCGGCACAGGACCCGGTCGCCGACCGGATGGCCGTAGACATCGTTGGTCCGTTTGAAATGATCGAGGTCGAACATGGCGATCGACATGAACGGACCGAAGACGCGCTCGCCATAGAGCGAGTTCAAGGCACGCCGGTTCATCAGACCGGTCAACGGGTCGGTCAGGGTCTCGGCCTTCAGTTCGATCTGTGCCTGCAGATGATGCAGCGACAGCGTCAGCGCGCCGAGAGCCGTCATGCAGGCGACCGCCACGACCGAATTCAACCGCTCGGCCCAATTGTCGGGTGCGACGCCGAGCACCCACTGGCCCTTAACCAGAAGCACGGCGCCGCAGAGCCCGAAGGATACGCCGCAGACGCCGCTTAGCGCCGAAACGACCAGCAGAATGCCGCGATCCTGACCGCCCTTGATCCAGAACATCACCCCGATCGAGGCGAGCAGCACTGTTACCGTCGTATAGGTGAGGATGAAGCCGACACCATCGAAACCGAGATAGGTCACGCCGGCGCAGACAGCCATCGCAAGCAGGGCCGGCAGGACAGCGCGACTGTAGTTGCGCACACCGAGATGTTGCATGGCCGAAAGTGAAAGCGCCAGGAAACCGAGGCTGAGCAGCGCCAACGCTGCCTGACAAAGCAACTGAGTGGGCTCCCTCGTGTAGCGCCAGAAGACGATGACGTGGGCGACAAGGACGAGAATGCCGCACGCCACGGTCAGCACGAAGCGTGCACGCGGCGCCGTGAACCAGATCACAAACATGGTGACGCTCAGGCATGTGCCCGACAGCGCAGCCGCAAGCAATAGCGAACTGAAATCCAGCATGGATGAGCGGCAACCTTTGGGATCTTCGATTTGTGGCGCATCATAGGCATGCAACCGGCCGGAGATACCGTTTTCGGCCGGTTTTCAAAGCAACTACCGACAGGGTTTACAAAGCGTCGACTGCCGTCCCCGCGAAGAGTCTCAGCCCTTGTTGAGCAGCGCCAGATTGGCGTTGATCACGCTCGGGTCGGCCATTCCGGCCCTTGCTTCCATGAGCAGCGCCCTCGCCTTCTTCTTGTTGCCGCGCAGCAGCTGCGAATAGCCCATATTGTTGACAATCTGCGGCTTGCGCCCGGCAACCTTCAAAAGCTGGTCGTAGGCGCGGTCGGCGAAGTCGAAGCGGCCGAGTTCGTCATAGGAGGCGGCAAGCCCCATCCATCCCTCGGCACTGTCGGCCTTCAGTTCCACGGCCTTGCGGAAATGCTGTTCGGCAAGGCCGTAATTGGCCTCGCGGAACTGCGCCTTGCCTTGCGCAAGGTCGGAGGTGCTGACGTCTTTTGCCACCGGTTGGATCGATGTGGTCTTGGTTTTGTCGACGTTGTCGGTCGTGCAGCCGCCGACCATCAAGACCGCCGCTAGCGCGGCCATTGCCGTGAAACTTCTGTGACGCATGCCCCTGGCCCCAATCGCCCGATTTACCGGGTCGTTCTCTGAGGAAGCAGACTACAACAGGGCGATTAAACTTCAGTGCGGAAACGCGCCTAAAATTTGGTTTCGGGCACAGAAGCCATTAACCAACCGAAGCCTATTCCGGCTCCAGCGCCTTGAGCCCCGCCGGAAACTGATAGCGCCTGCCGTCGTAGCGCAGCCGGTAGGTTCGTTTCATGGACCTGCCGGGATGGGACTGGCACTCGCCATTCTTGTCGACAGACGGATTGTCGGTGTCCAACCGCTCGAACACTGTGATGTCGTGATAGCCGTGATGTCTCGCCGGGCTCGTCGCCAGGCTGACCCGGCTGGATTGAAAGGATCCTGCGCAATTGGTGTCGCCTTCGCCGCCAAAGCCGGCCACGACGATGCCGTCGAGCACCAGGCGCAGAGCACCGCCGTCAAGGGCATAGAGCCGCAGGTCGGTTTCACTGAAAGGATTCGGCTGCGAATGGTTTGCCATGTCGATGCGCAGGCCGAAGGCGCCGACATCGGGCGCCAATCTGTAGCGCCCGGTATCGAAGTCGATCTCGCGGATGCCGACGGCATCATCGGTCATCAGCCCGGGCTGGAGCAGGCGCTGGCGCACCTGCCGGGTCTTCCTGTCGACGACCAGAAGCTCGACATCGCCGACATGCCCGTCGTCGCTGGATTGGGAGCTGTCGATCAGCGGCACGGCGACCAACAACAGGTCGTCATGGGCGGGCCAGATCTTGCAGACCACGCCGAATGGCGCATCGCCATCCCAAAGCGTCTGGGCGATGCTGGTATGAGGCTCGAGCGTGAAGGAGGCGCCATCGGCACTCTTTTGGGCCTTTGGATATGCCTGCTGCACCAGAGCGACAGCGTCGCCGCAATCGTCGGCCGCGGCCGAGGCCGGCGACAGACTGGCGGCGGCGAGGCAGAGGAAGGCGGTGCACAAGACTATTCGCATGGACGGCTCACTCATTTTGCTTTTTGCGGATTTTGCCGAAGGAGAGCGGCCAAACCGGCCGGATATGACTATCCAGGCGAAGCGTAGTTGAAGTGAGTAACCGCAGAAAGCCGCCGGGCGGCCACTTGGTATCTACTGCCTTGGTATCTACTGAACCGCCGTCATTTTGACGATGATCGGGATGACGGCGATCATCAGCACCACCGGCAGGATGCACACCACCACTGGCACCGACATCTTGGCCGGCAAGGCATGTGCCTTCTCCTCGGCCAACGACATGCGCTTGTGGCGCATTTCGTCGGAGAACACGCGCAGCGCCCCGGCGAGGCTGGTGCCGAGTTCCTTCGACTGCTGCAAGAGCGTGGCGAAGGAGCGCACCTCGTCCAGGCTGAGGCGGTCGGCGAGCGCCTTCAATGCATCGTCGAGGCTGCGGCCGGCCCTGAGTTCCAGCGACACCAGCTGCAGGTTTTGGCTCAGCGACGGATAGGTCTTGGCCAGTTCCTTCGAGACGCGCTCGATGCCGGCCTCCATGCTCATGCCGGCATCGGAGCAGACGATCATCAAATCCATGAAGTCGGGAAAGCCGTTGCGGTATTCGCGCATCTTTTCCCGCACCTTCTGGCTGAGCACCAGGCCGGGCACGAAATAGCCGGCGGCTCCCGACAGGATGATGAAGGTCCAGCGGCTGGTCGCGGTGGAATCGGCGCTGCCCATCCAATGGTTGACCAGGAACGCGCCGATCGTTGCGCCCACCAGGCAGGCGAAGCGGATCAGGAAGAATGTGCCGATCGCGCGCGGCTCCATATAGCCCGCCTGGATCAGCTTCATACGCAACCGGGCGACATTTTCCGGATCGCTCTTGGCGTAGAATTCCTGCGCCCGCTTCACTGCCTTCTCGCGCACGACGCTCTGGTTCTTCTTCGGCGCCGCCTCGGCCTGTTGGGGAGTCTTGCTGTCGTCGATCTTGAGCCGGCGCTTGAGATCGTTGCGGTCGCCTTTGGCTACCACGAGCGGCCATGCCACCGCGCTGCCACCCAACACCAGCAGCAGCGCGGCTACCGGCATCAGCGACGTCGGCGCCAGCGATGCAAGAAACTGGATTATCTGCTCCATCTCAGAACCGGAAGTTCGACATCTTGAACATGATGATGTTGCCCAGCATCAGCCATGTCACGGAACCGCCCAGCAGATACCACGTCTTCGGTACATCCCAGACGCTCTGATAGAATTGCGGCATCATCACCATGATGGTGGCGAACAGCAGTGCCGGCACCGCCGTCAGGATATAGGCCGACATACGACCCTCAGTCGAAATGGCGCGCACCTTGCGGCGCAGCTTGCCGCGTTCGCGGATCGTCGTCGACAGCCCGTCGAGGATCTCGCGCAGATTGCCGCCCGAACTCGTCTGGATGGAAACCGCGGTGACGAACAGCGGCAGATCCTCCTGGCCGACGCGGTCGAACAGTGAATTCAGCGCAGAAACCAGGTCGGAACCATAAGTCACCTCGTCGGAGATAACGCCGAATTCGGTGCCGATCGGATCGGACATCTCGCGCGACACCATCGAGATCGCCACCGGAACCGGATGCCCGGCCTTCAAGCCGCGCGTGATCAATTCCAGCGCCTCCGGCAACTGCACGCCGAAACGCTTCACCCGCCGGGCACGCTTGGAACGCAGCACAATTACCGGCAGCAGCGCTGTCAGCACCACAAACAGCAAAATGGCGAGCAACAGCGGCAGCCCGTACCAGAGCGCGACGAGCATCATCGCCAGCGCCACGCCCGTCGTCATCGTCAGGAATTTCGGCAACGGCATCACCATGCCAGACTGCGTGCGCAGCGCGCGAAAACGGTCGGGCGAGAAGAATGACGTGCCGGAATCGAGGCCGCGTTCCTTGCGCAGCTGAATCAGCACCTGTTCCTGGCTGATCTTGTTTTCCTGCAGCCTCATGCGCCGGTTGATGGCCAGGCGCTTGTCGCTGCGGCCGGCATAGAGCAGATAGCAGCCTTCGGCGATCATGATGCCGGTCAGCGCTGCCGCGGCATAAACGACATAGATCGGGCTGAAATTCTCGAACACCCGGCTACTCCTGCGGCCGGCCGGGTTCGAAATATTTGCCGGGGAATTCAATGCCCATATTGCGCAGGTCCTCGAGGAAACGCGGGCGAATGCCGGTCGCCTCGTAGTGACCGAGGATCTTGCCGTCGGCCTCCATGCCAGTGCGCACGAAGCGGAATATCTCCTGCATCTGGATGACGTCCCCTTCCATGCCGGTCACCTCGGCGACGCTGGTCACCTTGCGCTTGCCGTCCGACAGTCGCGTCAGCTGGACGATAAGGTCGAGCGCGCTGGCGATCTGACTGCGGATCGACTGCACCGTCATCGGCATGCCGGTCATGCCCAGCATCTGCTCGAGGCGTGAAATGGCGTCGCGCGGCGTGTTGGCGTGGATGGTCGCCATCGAGCCTTCATGTCCGGTGTTCATCGCCTGCAGCATGTCGAAGGCCTCCTCGCCGCGGCACTCGCCGAGGATGACGCGGTCGGGGCGCATGCGCAGCGCGTTCTTGACCAGGTCGCGCTGCTTCAGCTCGCCATGACCTTCGATGTTGGCGGGGCGCGTTTCCATGCGCGCGACATGCGGCTGCTGCAGCTGCAGTTCGGCCGCGTCCTCGATGGTGATCAGCCGTTCGTCTTCCGGAATGAAGGCCGACAATGCGTTGAGCATCGTCGTCTTGCCGGTGCCGGTGCCGCCCGAGATGATGGTCGTCTTGCGGGCGTGGACTGCAGCCGCCAGCACCTCGGCCATGTTCTGGGTGATGGCGCCGAACTCGACCAGCTTGTGCAGGCCGAGCTTGTTCTTTGAAAACTTGCGGATCGACACCAGCGGCCCGTCGACGGCGACCGGGCGAATGGCGGCGTTGAAGCGCGAGCCGTCGAGCATGCGGGCATCGACCATCGGCTGCGATTCGTCGACCCGGCGGCCGACGGCGGCGACGATCTTGTTGACGATGCGCAACAGGTGCGCCTCGTCCTTGAACGGGATATGGACCTGCTGCAGCTTGCCCCGTTTTTCGACGAAGCAGTTCTGGTGGCCGTTGATCAGGATGTCGTTGATGTCGGGGTCCTTGAGCAGCGGTTCCAGCGGGCCGAGGCCGACCATCTCATCGACGATGTCATCGACCAGCGCTTCAAGTTCGACGGTGTTGATCGCCATACGCTCCTGGCGGGTCTTTTCCGACACGAACTCCTGCACCTGCCGGCGCATCTCATCCTTGGGCAGGCGCTCCAGCGCGACCAGGTTGATTTCCTCGAGCAGCAGCCGGTGGATGCGCACGCGGGCATCGAGCACCTTGTTGGCGCTTTTTCCCGGTGTTGTCTCCGGCTTCGGCGGCAAGGCCTTGCGGTTCGTCGGGATGACCACGGCGTGATGCGCGACCGGCGCCGCCTCGGCCGGCTTCAGAGCGCGGACGTCACGGTTCTGCAGGGTCGAGAAGCGGCTGGTCATCCGGCTTTCCTCTTCAGGAGGCCCCTGCCGATGCCGAACAGCGAGCGCGATTTCTCCGGCGTCACCACGGCTTCTTCCGGCAGGATGATCCTCTTCAGATCGTTGACGACATTGGCGTTCGGGTCGATCTCATGCAGCGGCACGCCGCGGTCGACCGCTTCACGCACAAGCCGGTAATTGTTGGAGATGCCGCCGACGAAATGCTCGCCCAGGATTTCCTGGACATCCGCCTGCTTGATGCCGTTGTCGAACATCTTCTGCTCGAAACGGTTGACGATCACGTTCGGCTTCACTTCCTTGCCTGCCGTCTCGTAGACCGCCTGGATCAGCCGCTGCGTATGGCGCAGGCACGGCACCGTCATTTCGGCGACGATGTAAAGCTTGTTGGAGCCAAGCAGCACCGTTTCCGTCCACGGAAACCAGGTGCGCGGCATGTCGATGACGACGTTGTCGAAATAGGCCGAGACGAGATCGAGCATGCGCACCACGACGTCGGTCTTAAACGAGCGCATTTCCGACGGATGCGTTGGCGCCGCCAGCACGCAGAGCCCGCTCGAATGCTTGGACAGCATCACATCCAGCAGCTGACGGTCGAGGCGCTCGGGCTGGTTCTCGATTTCGGTGATGTCGAAGCGCGGCTCAAGGTCGAGATATTCGGCGCAGGCGCCTTGCTGGAAGTTGAGGTCGACCACGCAGGTCGACGCGCCGCGCGTCACCGAATGATGCAGCTGGAAGGCGGTCTGCAGCGCCAGCGTCGTGGTGCCGACGCCGCCGGCGGCCGGCATGAAGGTATAGATCTGCGACTCTGTGTTTTCCTCGCGCCCCGGCCCTTGCAGCGCGCGCACGACCGACCGCACCAGATCGGCAGTGGTGATCGGCTTGACCAGGAAATCGGCGACCTGGAGCTGCACCAGGATACGCACTGCGGCTGCGTTGAATTCCTGGGTGACGACGACCACCGGAACGCGGCCTTCAAGCCGGCGCATGATGCGCTGCAGCGACTCGATCTCTTCCAGCTTTGCCGCATCCATGTCGACGATGAGCGCGCCGAAATCGGCTTCCTGGACCTCGCCGCGCAGTTCGGTAATGTTCTTCTCGACGGTCGAAAGCTGGATCACCTCCGAGGCCGCGAACGCGGTGCGCGTATCCTGCGCAAAGGTCCGGTCGCTGGACACCAGCAGGATCTTCTTGGTCTTGATGCCGCTTGCCATTTTGTCAGCCTGTCAGGTCATTCCCGGTCAAATCACCGGGCAAATCAATCGGTTGTCGCTGTCGGTTGCACGGCCTTGGCAGCAGCAGCCTGGTCGGCGGCGTTGACTGCCGCCTCACTGCGCTGCGCCGGCACCAGCAGCCTGGTGTTCTGGACGCCGTATTTCCAGGGATCGACCATCTGCATGGCCGTATTGGCGGCCTGTGCGTTGCCGGCGGCAATCGTCGGTCCCTCGGAGCGGACATAGTCGTCGCTGGTGCAGCCGCCGGCGAGGCCGGCGATCAGCAGGGCGATGCATGATTCCACGCGCATGGCTTCAATCCTTCGGCAGGTCGAGGAAATGCCCGACGGTGGTGACCGCGGCCGGCTGTGCCGTACTGCCGCTGGCCATTGTCACTGCACGATTGGCTTCGGACGATTTCACTTCCTCGGTGTTGTTGAGGAAATAGTCGACATTGCTGGCCGGCTGCGTGCCGTCGGTCGGCTCGAGCAGCTTCTTCGACGGATCGACCGGCTTGACCAGATAGGGGGTGACGATGATCACCAGATCGGTCTCGCGCCGCTGATAGGATTTGGAGGAGAACAGCGAGCCGAGCACCGGCAGCTTGCCGAGGCCGGGAAGACGCGATGTGGTAATGTCGTTCTGTGACTGCAGCAGGCCGGCGATCATGAAGCTCTGGCCATTCTTCAGGTCGACGGATGTTTTGGCGCGGCGCACGATAAAGCCCGGGACCGAGATATTGCCGATATTGTAGGAGGCCGAAGCGTCGATCGAGGACACTTCCGGCGCGATGTCGAGGCTCACCAGCCCGTCCTTGAGAACCGTCGGCGTGAAGTCGAGGCTGACGCCGTATTTCTTGTAGCTGACGGAAATCTTGCCATTGTCCTCGGAGACCGGGATCGGGAACTCGCCGCCGGCGAGGAAGCTTGCCGTCTGGCCCGAGCGGGCGATCAGGTTCGGCTCTGCCAGCCGCCGGGCAAGGCCACGTTCCTCCAGCGCCTTGATGGCGACGTCGATCGACAGGCCGTTGGACAGCAGCCGGCCGATGATCTCGCCATTGCCGGCTCCCGGCACCGAGCCCGGCTCGATGGTGACGTCGCGCCCGCCAATGCCGTAAGCAAAATTGGCGCTGTATTTGGCGCCGAGATCCTGTCCGGCCTGGCGATTGATCTCGACGAAGCGGACGTTGAGCTGAACCTGCTGCGAGGACGAGATGTTGACCGAATTGATCACTTCCTCATTGCCGGAGAAACGGCTGGCGATCTTGCTTGCCTTCTCGGCGGCGACCGCGTCATCGGCCTCGCCCGACAGCACGACGCGGCCATTGGCCGAGCCGACCTTGATCTTGGCGTCCGGCACGCTGGCGCGAATGGTGCTGGCCAGCTGGTCGGTGTCCAGCGTCACCTCGATGTCGACGGTGCCGACCAACTGCTTGTTCTCGTCGAACAGTGCGATGCCGGTGGTGCCGAGATTGTTGCCCAGCACATAGAAGGATTTGTCGGTCAGCGGATTGACGTTGGCGATCTCCGGATCGCCGATGACGATCTGGTAGAAGGCGGCATTGGTCATGACCGTCTTCGGCTTGCCCTTGGCTACCTTGATCGACGCATTCGTTGTCGACGAGACATGGACGATATCGTTGTCGGCCTTGGCTGGCGCACTGAGGCCGAGCATTGCGGCCGCGGCGAGGCAAGCCCCCACCGCAAGCGCCCGCATTGTGCGCAGCCCTTTCGTCGTCTGAAATGCATGAAGTCCCGACATCTGTCCCGTCCCTCGCCCGGTCCCCACCGGCAGTTATTGCTGGTCCCGCGCAGGAACCTGGTATTCTTCGACCTGCGTGCCGCGCGTCACGATGATCGTCTTGAATTTCGGCTTCTCAGGCTCCTTGGTCGCGGCAGTGAACAGCGCGCCGGCAGCGGCCTGGACGCCGGAGGCGACCGATCCGCCGAAGGACGAGATGGTGGTGACGCCGTCCTTGGCGGCACCACCGTCGGCGGCCGAGCGGAGCGACAGCGACAAGGTGCCGACGGTGCGGGCAAGCGCCACTTTCTGCGCGCCTTCGGTCGTCACCTCGATGGTCACGGAATTGGCGATCTGCGGCGTGGTCTGGCGCTCGTCGGCGCCCTGTCCGACGGTCAGCACCTTGGCGTCGGAGACGACGATCTCGGAGGTAACGGTCGATCCGGCAGCGCCCTGCGCGTTCTTGGCCACTTCCTGGATTTCGCCCGCATCGCGTGTCAGCACCACGTCGACCCGGTCGCCCGGCATGACGAAGCCGCCGACGCCGGCGATCTCGTCGGTGCGGATTGTCACCGCCCGCATGCCGGGCGTCATCATGTTGGACAGCGTCGCGCGGCCGTTCGGCCCCGACAACTTGCTGATCAGCACCGGCTCGTTGATCTCGATCGGCGACAATACCACGCGGCTGCCTTCGGCGAGCAATGCATTGACTGTGGTGAACGCGCCCTGCGGCACCGAATCCTCGGACCATGGGATTTCGCTGAGCTGCGCCCGGTCAAGCTCCATGCCGTAACGCAGCGGCGCGTTGGCCACCACGATGGTCTTGAAGACGACCTTGGGGACGGCGGACGCCGGGATCGACGCCGTTTTCTCTTCGGCATCGGCCTTGGCCTGGCTTTTCACCCAGAAATCCGCGGCAAAGATTGAAATCGCGCCGAAGACGGCAGCGATGCCAATCATCGTTATGGCCTTGCCCCTCACAACCAACCCCTGACTCTCGTGGTCTTTTGTTTTGTTGGGGCGACGCTAGGCCGCTTTGTTAAAGATTCAGGAATCCCAGCGGCTCCGCACGGACCTATTTCCGCCGGCTTGGTTATCGAAAGGTTTTAGGATAAGAAGGGGTTAATCCCCGAACGTAACAGGAACTTCCGTCGCTTGGCGCCGAAAAGCGTGGCAGTATCGACGGGTGATTCGCGGCACCGGATTCTATGGCAGGCATGGACGACAACAACGATCTTTTCGGCAATCTGGAAAAGCAGCCGCAACCGGCTCGGACACCTTCGCGCCCGGCCGACCCGCTGGTGCAGGCCACGAAGCGTCCTGCCGCGACCAAGGACGGCAGCGAGGGCTATAGCGCCGCCGACATCGAGGTGCTGGAGGGGCTGGAGCCGGTGCGGCGCCGTCCCGGCATGTATATTGGCGGCACCGACGACAAGGCGATGCACCATCTGTTTGCCGAGGTCATCGATAATTCGATGGACGAGGCGGTCGCCGGCCATGCCACTTTCATCGATGTCGAGCTGTCGGCCGACGGGTTTCTGACCGTCACCGACAATGGCCGCGGCATTCCGGTCGATCCGCATCCGAAATTCAAGAAGCCGGCGCTCGAAGTCATTATGACGACGCTGCATTCGGGCGGCAAGTTCGATAGCAAGGTCTATGAGACCTCCGGCGGTCTGCACGGTGTCGGCGTCTCGGTCGTCAATGCGCTGTCGGACCATCTTGAAGTCGAAGTCGCGCGCGGTCGCCAGCTTTACCGCCAAAGGTTCTCGCGCGGCGTTCCGGTGAGCGGGCTGGAGCAGCTCGGCGAAGTGCACAACCGGCGCGGCACCAAAATCCGCTTCCATCCCGACGAGCAGATTTTCGGCAAGGGCGCCGCCTTCGAGCCGGCGCGGCTCTATCGCATGACCCGCTCGAAAGCCTATCTGTTCGGCGGCGTCGAGATCCGCTGGAGCTGCCACCCATCGCTGATCAAGGAAAAGGACCAGACGCCGGCCAAGGCGGAGTTCCATTTCCCCGGCGGCTTGAAGGACTATCTCAAGGCATCGCTCGGCGATGATTTCCAGGTGACCCGCGAAATCTTCGCCGGCAAGAGCGAGAAGCAGGGCGGCCACGGTTCGCTGGAATGGGCGGTGACCTGGTTCGGCGGTGACGGCTTCGTCAACTCCTACTGCAACACCATCCCGACCGGCGAAGGCGGCACGCATGAGGCCGGCTTTCGCAATGTGCTGACGCGCGGGCTTCGGGCCTATGCCGACCTGGTCGGCAACAAGCGCGCCTCGATCGTCACCTCCGAAGACGTGATGATCTCGGCGGCAGGCATGCTGTCGGTGTTTATTCGCGAGCCGGAATTCGTCGGCCAGACCAAGGACAGGCTGGCAACGATCGAAGCCATTCGCATTGTCGAGACCGCCATCCGCGATCCCTTCGACCACTGGCTGGCCGACAATCCGCAGGAAGCCTCCAAGCTGCTGGAATGGGTAATTGCGCGCGCCGACGAGCGGGTGCGCCGGCGCCAGGAAAAGGAAGTGTCGCGCAAGAGCGCGGTGCGCAAGCTGCGCCTTCCCGGCAAGCTCGCCGACTGCACGCAGAATGCCGCCGCGGGCGCCGAACTGTTCATCGTCGAAGGCGACTCGGCCGGCGGCTCGGCCAAGCAGGCGCGCGACCGCGCCAGCCAGGCGGTGCTGCCGCTGCGCGGAAAAATCCTCAACGTCGCCAGCGCCGGCAACGACAAGCTAGCCGCCAACCAGCAGATTTCGGACCTGATTCAGGCGCTCGGCTGCGGCACGCGCTCGAAATACCGCGACGAGGATTTGCGCTACGACCGCGTGATCATCATGACCGACGCCGACGTCGACGGCGCTCACATAGCCTCGCTGCTGATCACCTTCTTCTACCAGGAAATGCCGAACCTGGTGAATGGCGGCCATCTCTATCTGGCGGTGCCGCCGCTCTATTCGATCCGGCAAGGCGGCAAGGTTGCCTATGCCAGGGACGATGCGCACAAGGACGAGCTGTTGCGCACCGAATTCACCGGCCGCGCCAAGGTCGAGATCGGCCGCTTCAAGGGCCTGGGCGAGATGATGGCCGCGCAGCTCAAGGAAACCACCATGGACCCGAGGAAGCGCACGCTGCTCAGGGTCGATGTTATCGACGCCGTGGCGGCGACCAAGGATGCTGTCGACGCGCTGATGGGCACCAAGCCGGAAGCCCGCTTCCGCTTCATCCAGGAACGCGCCGAATTCGCCGCGACGGAAGTGCTGGATATCTGAGCGCCGGCCAACTCTTCGTTTTGACGCAGTTCCGGGCGGAAAACCGTTTCACACTTTTCCTGCAATTGCTCTAGCCTGCGCTTCCGATACGGAGACCAGCTTGTGATCTGGGCGCGGCTGAAGAGCGACTTCGAAACCAGTTTGGCGGGCCTGACGCAGCCGACGCGCTCGGATTGGATTTTCGCCCTGCGCACGGTTTCGGCCGGTCTGATCGCGCTTCTCGCTGCTTACGCGCTAAAACTCGACCACCCGCAATGGGCGATGATGACGGTCTTCATCGTCGCCCAGCCGGTCGCCGGCATGGTGCTGGCGAAAGGTTTTTACAGGCTGCTCGGCACGCTGGCCGGTGGACTTGCGGCGATCGGCATCACCTCGGTTTTCGGCACCAATCCCTGGCTGCTGGTCACGGCGCTGTCCGTCTGGATTGGGCTGTGCACGCTGGTTTCGTCGCTGCTGCGCAATCCGGAAGCCTATGGCGCCGCACTTGCCGGCTATACCGCGATGATCATTGGGCTGCCGGCTTTCGGCCAGCCGCACGTGGTCGTCGATCTCGCTGTCGCGCGCTGCGCCGAGATCGTGCTCGGCATCGTCTGCGCCGGCCTGACCAGCCGGCTGATCCTGCCCAAGCTGGCCGCTGACGCCATCATCTCCAGGCTGAAGCGCAGCATCCTCGACCTTGCAACCTATGCAGGCGGCGCTTTTTCCGGTGGCGACCCGGCGACGCTGGCCGGCCTGCACCGCAAGCTGATCACCGACGCCCAGATGCTGGCCGAGATGCGCGCCTATGCCCGGCTCGAAGCACCGAGCTTCGCCACCCGCGCCCATCCGGTCCGCCTAACCATCGGTCAGCTTCTCTCGGCGCTGTCGGCGGCACGCGCGCTGCATTCTCACGCCGCGCCGAAAAACGCAGCGCTCATTCCGGTGCGCTCGGAACTGCAGTCGCTGGTCAGCGAACTGGCAGCCACGCCCGAGGCGCTGGAGGACACGTCGCCCTGGGGGACGCGGCTCGACGCGATTGCCGGCAAGGCCCGGCAAATGCCCGATGCCTCGACCGATCAGGACGACAGGGTCGGCACCATCACGCGCCTCACCATCGCCGCCGATTTCGCCGAAGCCTTCAAGCAGGTGCTGCGCGGCCTCGACGCCCTGCGCGCACCGGTGACGCGCCCGAGCCGGAGCAACAGGCAGCTGCCTGCGCTGGTGGTGCATCGCGATTATCCCGGGGCTTCGCGCAATGCCATACGCGCCGCCCTTGCCACGCTGGCGGTCGCCGCCTTCTGGCTGACGACGAAATGGTCCGACGCGGCCGGCACCGTTATCCTCGTTGCGGTCGTCTCCAGTCTTTTCGCCGCGCGGCCTGACCCGGTGCGGGTGTCCTGGGGCTTCTTCAAGGGTACGCTGCTGGCTTTGCCCTTTGCCTTCCTTGTTGGCCAGGTCGCGCTGCCTGCTTTGCCCGGCTTCGGCTGGTTCACGCTGTTTGTCGTGCCGATCCTGGTACCGACGGCGCTGGGCATGGCCAATCCGCGCACCGTCGGCGTGGCGACGGCCTTTGCAATCAATTTCCTCGCCTTCCTCAGCCCGCATCAGGCGATGGCCTATGCACCAGGCCCGTTCTTCGCCGGCTCGGCGTCGGTGCTGGTCGGCATCCTGCTGGCTATCTGCGTCTTCATCGTGGTGCTGCCGGTGGATCCATGGCGCGCGGCCAACCGCATCGTGCGCGCCATGCGCGAGGATCTGGCGCGGCTGTGCCTGCATGAGCGGGTGCCGCGGCGTTCGGCCTTCGAGAGTCTGGCCTATGACCGCATCAACCAGCTGATGCCGCTCTTGCAAAATGCCGGCAGGAAAGGCGATGCGATCCTGGGCGGCGGGGTCGCCGCCGTTACCGTCGGCCTCGAAATCCTGCGCCTGCGCGCCGCGCAGCAGAGGCCGTCCACTCCTACCGACACCGCGCTCTCGATCGCCAATTTCCTGCGCGGCCTCGCGCGTGAACTGCTCTTTCGCGCAACCGGCGATCCACAGACAGCAACTGTCACTGTGGCCCGGCAATATGCAGCCAGCCTTTCAGAGCGCAGCGGCGGTGCGGATATGCTGCAGATCGCAGCCTCGCTGCGCATCATCGCCGCCGCGATCGAGGATTTCCCGGATTTCTTCGCCAAGGACCGAGTTTAGGGCGTCAGGCCGCGGCTATCGCCAGCGCATGCCCGCGCGCGTTTTCCCGCAGCGCGTCGAGGTGGATCGACTTGACCAGGCCGGCGAGATCGCCCTCGGTGGCCGGACCGCCGAGCTCCTTCAGCATCAGCCAGCTGACCTCCTGCACGCCAGCGAGGCGCTTGCCGTTGGCGACTTCGCGCCAGATTTTGAGCGCGCGCAGGATGATGCCATGGGTGGAAGCGGCAAGGCCGGCGCCGCGGAACAGCGCCTGCAACGCAACGTCCTGGCCGCCTGCGAGCAAGGCCCGCACCCGCTGCTCCGACTGCTGGCTGAGCGCAACCAGGGCCGAGCCGAAAAAGTCGACCTTGCCGTGGGCAATGGCACGGATGATGAAACTTGCGGTCAGGTCGCCGCGCAGGCGCAGATGTTCGATAAGTGCCGCATGTTCCTCCGCGCGCGTGCCTTCGACCAGCCGCACCGAAGCCTTGACGCAAGCATCGCGCGTGACGCGCTCGGCTCTGGCCGCCCCCATCAGCGCCATCACCAGCGGCGAAGCCTTCAGCGTTTCGCCGAGCTTGACCAGTAGCATGTGCCGGCAGTCGGCCGGCAGCCGCACATCCGTGACCATTGCCTCGCGCAAATGAGCGATATGGCCATGCCGCTCGGCGATGCGGCGGAAGGAGAGCGAGGCTATGTCGGCGCCGTCATTGGCGAGCAGCGCCGCACACGCTTCCGGTTCGCCGATCTCGGCGATCGCCGCGGCAACCGCCATCGAAACGACCGGCCGGTCGGCGATCAGTTTTTGCGTCGCCTTGTGCCCGGCCGCGACGCGGTCGATCAGGTCGGCGTCCGTCAGCAGCGGGGAGCGCGCCAGCACCAGGGCTGCCACTTCCGGCTGATCGGAGGCAAGCGCGCTGATGATCTGCAGCGGCGCGTGATGGCTCATCGACAGCGCTTCGGCCATAGCCAGCCGCACCTTCGACGAGGCGTCGTCGAGCAGCAGCGTCAGCGCCGCTTCGGCCGCGCAACGGTCTTCGAAAGGCAGGTCGGAATTGACGTAGGCGCGGGCCAGCGCGCTCGCCGCCGCGGCGCGCTCCGAAACTCTCGCGGTGTAGATCCATTTGAGAAAATGCGAGACAACCATACTGCCTGCTACGCCCCTTGCCGGAAAGCTTCCGGCCCCAGGAATGACCCTAGGCAGAAATGGTTTACGAACGGTTCACCATGTTTATTAACTGGCTTGCGGGTGGCATGGGCAGCGCCTATCAACCGTCAGGCAGCGGAGGAGAAAAACGATGCCCGGGCTTTATCTCGAAGAGTTCGTCGTCGGACATGTCTTTCGGCACACGCTGCGCAAGACCGTCACCGAAAGCGATAACATGCTGTTCTCGGTGATGACGCTGAACCCACAGCCGCTGCACATCGACTTCGACTTCGCCGCCAAGAGCGAATGGGGCAGACCGCTGGTCAATTCGCTGTTCACGCTCGGCCTGATGATCGGCATTTCCGTCAATGACATCACCGTCGGCACCACAATTGCCAATCTCGGCATGAGGGAGACGGTGTTTCCGCACCCGGTCTTCCATGGCGACACCATCCGTGTCGAAACGACTGTGATCTCGGTCAGGGAATCGAAATCCAAGCCGGACCGCGGCATCGTCGAGTTCGAGCATCGCGCCTACAATCAGAACGATGTGCTCGTCGCCAAATGCACGCGCCAGGCGATGATGATGAAAAAGGCGGCCTGATGCGCTCGCTGCTGTTTGTGCCCGGCGATTCCGAAAAGAAGCTGGACAAAGGCTTTGGCGCCGGCGCCGACCTGGTCATCGTCGACCTTGAGGATTCCGTGGCGCCACAAAACAAGGCGTCGGCACGCGACATCGCGGCACGCTTTATCGGCGGCAACCGGCAGCAGACAAGCTCCGCCATCTATATCCGCGTCAACGATCTCTCGACCGGATTGACCGACGACGATCTGGCCGCCCTGGTTCCGGTCAAACCCGACGGCATCATGCTGCCGAAGTCGAACAGCGGCCAGGATGTCCAGCAGCTATCCGTAACGCTCCGCGTACATGAGGCCGAAAACGGATTGCCGGATGGCGCGATCAAGATCCTGCCGATCATTACCGAGACCGCTGCTGGGTTGCTGGCCGCCGCGACCTATGCCGGGGCAAGCGCCAGGCTTGCCGGCCTCACCTGGGGTGCCGAAGATCTGTCGGCGGCGATCGGCGCGCAGGCTGCGCGCGACGACAACGGCCGCTACACCGATGTCTTCCGGCTTGCCCGCACCATGACCATCCTCGCTGCCGGCGCGGCCGAAGTCCCGGCGATCGACACGGTTTTCCCCGCCTTTCGCGACATGGCCGCCTTCGAAGCCGAATGCGCCGAGGCCGAGCGCGACGGCTTTACCGGCAAGATGGCGATCCATCCGGCGCAAGTGCCGGTCATCAACGCCGCCTTCACGCCATCGGCCGAGGCGGTGGAGCGCTCGCAGGCGATCGTCTCTGCCTTCGAGGCGGCAGGAAATCCTGGTGTGGTCGGCATTGACGGCAAGATGTACGACCGGCCGCATCTGCGGCTGGCCGAACGGATTCTGGCCCGGGCCAAGGCGGCCGGGGTTTAGTCCCGCGCCAGCACGATGACCCGGTCCTCCGGCAGGTAGGCCAGCGCTTCCGACTTCAACGGGTTGACGGTGACGCCGCCCAGCGCCCGCTCATCGGCTTCAGCAGTGCGGACGCGCCGGTATCCGATGGCGATCTCGCCACGCAACCGCGCCGATTCCGCGATCGTCCAGAACGTCACCGGCTGGTCGATGGCGACATAGTCGCCGACCGGGCGCATGTAGATTTCGGAGCCCTCTTCGTCGAGCAGATCATCGAAGATCGCGGCGAGATACTGGTTCTCCGACGCCTGCGCCAGCATCAGGCTGACCAGCCGGTTGCTGACGACGAAATCATCGGCCTTGGTCACCGCTGCCAGCTCGCGGTTGCGCACATCGATCATCTCGCTGACGATGCTGATATGCGTGCCGGCATCATCTGAAATCTTGCGCAGATGCAGCAGCGTCACCAGCGTGCGCGTATCGGCGGGCTGCGCCGCCATGGTCTCGCTGTAGCCCAGCACGAGCACGTGGTCGTAGGAAGGCACGTCCAGGCTGGCAAGCTCGGTGCTGCTCGACGTGTCGGTGATGCGGCAGGACACCGACAGATTGTCGCCCACGACCGGCAGTCCGGCAACTTCCTGCTCGAGGCCGGGTGTGTCGGCGGCGATGGTCAGGATCGAGCCGGGCGCGACATAGCGCGACAGTTCATAGGTGATGATCGGACCGCGGCGGTTCCAGCCGAGGATCAGCGTGCGCTCGGGCTTCGCCTCGACAGGCTGATGGCGAAGGATCGCCGCGGTATCGATCTTGGCCGCCGCGCCTCCCAGCTTGATGGCGGCATCGTCCTCGGCAATGATGATGGCGCGCATGTCCTTGCCGATCACCAGCTCCGACGACGGGTTGAGATTGACCCGCCCCTTTTGGTCGCAAAGCCCGATCAGCGCGCAATGCTCATACGCCATCACCGCCTCGCCGAAGGTCTTGCCGACCAGATCCGGTTGTTCGGTCGTGTAGATTTCGCAGCCGTCGAAATCGAGCAGCTCCGAATAGACGCCGCTGAGACCCGACTGCCGGCTCGAATGCACGACGATGCGCGAGATCAGCTGATCGGCCAGCACGAGCTGCACCTCGGCCCCGCCGACGACGCGGGCGACCTCGGCGTTCTTGCCGTCGCGGATTTCGGCGGCGATGTTGTAGGGCGCGGTGCGCCGGTTCGGGTCGTTGGCCAGCGCCAGCACCGTCTTGATCACCTGCGAATCCGGATCGTCGCCGTCCGGCGACAGCACGATGATCGAGCGCGAAGTCTGCGGGTTGACGATGGCGAGGTCATAGAGGTCGGTCGGGTCGCCGCTGCGGCAGATGATGCGCGTGTTGCCCAGCCTGTCGACCTTGGCCGCGATCTCGTCCTCCATCGCGACCTTGTCCATATTGGCCATGACCACAATGCGCGGATGGCGGCGGCTGGCATTGGCAATGACGAGTTCGGAGATGACGTCGAAGATCGACGGCGACCAGTTGAGGATAATGGTGTGGTCGCTCTCCAGCACCCGCGAACGGCCCTTGCGCAATTCATCGAGCTTGCTGTCGACGCCGGCGCTGAGCACGCCGATGAGCGCCGACACGACGAAGATGCCGGCAAGCGTGACAAAGAGCATGACGAGGCGGAAGGCCCAGCCGGTGTCGCCGCCCATCGTGCCGGAATCGAGCGTGCGCATCAGCGATTCCCAGAACGCTTCGAAGAAGCTCAGCGGTTCGCCGCCCTCCGGCGCGATGCGGGTCACCGCAAGGAAAGCCGCGGCGGCGATGATGATCAGCAGGGAAGCGACGGCGAGCCAGCCGATCAGCGCGATAGGGCCGGCGGCCATGCTCTTGTCAAACCCGTAGCGCAGCCGGGTTCCCAGCGAGTCTCGTTTCTTCATGTCGCCGGCGTCCCCCAATATCCCTATGGTCGATGCGCCAACCCCAACGCATCGCCGAAGCCGCTGTCTTAGCCTGTGTTTAAATAAAGGGGAATCGCTTTCGGGTGTCAGCCGTTCCACGGCCCCTCATAATCGGCATAGAGCTTTGCCGGATCGGGTCGCGGCCGTTCCGGCGCCGGGCCCTGGTAGGAGCCGATATGGATAAAGCCGACGACGCGCTCCTGCGGCGCCAGCCCCAGGATCGCCCTGCCCTCGGCCACATCGGAATACCAGTTGCTGATCATGTTGGTGCCATAGCCCAGCGCATTGGCTGCAATCATCAGGTTCAGCGCCGCCATGCCGCCGGACAGGAACATTTCCCATTGCGGGATTTTTGGATTGTCCTTCGGAACCGACACCACGCCGATCACCAGCGGCGCGCGGGAAAACCGCGCAAGCTCCTGGTTGCGGCGGTTTTCCGGCAGCGGCCCTTCGCGCTGTTCGGCGAGCGCCGCCAGCTTCCTGCCGATCTCGACGCGCGCCTCGCCGCGATAAACGATGAAGCGCCACGGCTCCAGTCGGCCGTGATCGGGCACACGGCTTGCAGCCGCGATCATGGTCGCGATATCGCCATCGCTGGGCGCCGGTTCCTTCAATTCAGGAATCGGTGCGGAGTTTCGGGTCAGCAGGAAGTCGATGATCGGCGACGCCATGGGGGCCAGGTCTCCTAAAGCACTCGATTTTGAGCTGAAGCGCGCCATTGCGGATCGGGGCGGCTCGGGCATTGGCGCGGGCGCGCCGGACGAAAGAACCTGTTGCCAAGGCGGTCGGACTCTTAAGCCTTGAAATTGCCACCGCCTTGGGCTTCAACGCAAGGCATGTTTGAGGGGACATCGCGCCTTTTCCTGATTTGGCTCGCCGTAGCGCTGTTTGCGCCGGCCTCGATGGCCATGGCGCAGAATGCCGACGGCATCGGCAATCTGAAACTTCCCGATATTTCGAGCTATGCGACGCCCAAGGGCGAGACGCCGCTGGCGCTCAGTGGCGGCGGCGCCATAACGCTGTCGGCGCAGTTGACCGACAAGGGCGCCGACATCACGCGCGGCATCGTCTGGCGCGTCTTCAAGCCCGAGGCCGCCGGCGACGGCAAGCTGCCGATGGTGGCTTCCGCGCATGGCGGCAGCGCTGTGTTCCAGCTCGAGCCCGGCAGCTATCTGGTCCACGCCTCCTACGGACGCGCCGGCGCCACCAAGCGCATCACCGTCGGCAAGGACGCCAGGCGCGAAAGCCTGGTGCTCGATGCCGGCGGCCTCAAGCTCGACGCGGTGCTGTCGGGCGGCGTGCGTATTCCGCCGAAAAAACTGCGCTTCTCCATTTATGAGGGCACCGCCGAGGCCAATGGCGACCGCGCTTTGATCATTCCCGATGTCGAGCCGAACAGCGTCGTGCGGCTCAACGCCGGCGTTTATCATGTCGTCTCCACCTATGGCGCGGTCAATGCCGTCATTCGCTCCGACATCCGCGTCGAAGCCGGCAAGCTGACCGAAGCCACCGTCGAGCATCGCGCGGCGGAGGAGACCATGAAGCTGGTGCGCGAGACCGGCGGCGAGGCCATCGCCGATACATCCTGGTCGCTGCTCAACGAATCCGGCGATCCGATCAAGGAGGCCGTCGGCGCCTTCGCCTCGATGGTGCTGGCCGAAGGCCAATACACCATCATCGCCAAGAACCGCGACCGCATCTACCAGAAGGATTTCACCGTCGTTGCCGGACAGAACCAGGAGATCGAGGTCCTGGCCACCGAAGCCTCGGCCATCGATCCCGAGGAAGGCGCCGACTGACCGGCGCGCCCATTGGCCTCGGTTTGGCTGCTCAGTTGAAGTGGTAGTTCAGGGCTACGTCAGGCGGCCTTGCGCAGGCGGCGCTGCAGGAAGTGGACCCGGCCACGCGGCGCGTCGGGCGCCAGATCGAAGACGCCGCGATGAAGACGCTCAAGCAGCGCCTTGCGATCGCGCAGCGATTCCAGCTCGGCCCAGCTCAACAGGTTGCCGACGCGCACGTCGATCGTCTTGCCGGACAGCCGCGCAAATTCGCGGATGAGCATTGAAAGGCGCAACGTCAGCGACGCCTTGCCGACGAATTTCGCCAGCCTTCCTTCGCGCTCGGCCATGTTCATCGGACCGCTGACCAGATGGAACAGCCGGCCGTTCTGACCTGAAAAATGCATCGGCACCACCGACGCCTTGGCGTCCTGCACGAGGCGCGCCGGAAACATCTTCCACGGCAGGTCGCGCGCCCGGCCAAAGCCTCTCGGCGCGGTGGCGACGCCGCCGGCCGGAAATACCACGATGGTGACGCCCTCTTTCAACAGCCGCACTGCCTCGTGGCGCACCGCCATGTTGTTCTTCACCGCGTCCTTGGTCTCGGAAAAGTCGATCGGCAGCGAATACGGTTCCATCTCGCGGATCTTCAGCAGATCCTTGTGGATCATGACGCGGAACGGACGCCCGAGCTGCTCGACGAGCGACAGCACGGCAATGCCGTCGCCAATGCCGAACGGGTGGTTGGCGACGATCACCAGCGGCGTGTCGGGCAGCCCCGCCGGCGGCCACTGATCGGTGCTGCGCACCTTGACGTCGATCAGCTGCAGCATGCGGCTGAACACCCGCTCGCCGGTCGGCGCCACCTGGCGGCGCCAGAAATCATAGAGCGCGGCAAAGCGGTCGCGGCCCGACAGGCCTTCAATGGAATGGATGAACCAGCGCGTCAGCACCGGCTGGCTCGCATTAGCGTAGGAGAGTTCGGGAAACGGTCTTTCCCGTATCTTCAGCTTGAGCATGGGGGCTCGTTACAAGGTTGGCGTGACAGGCACGTGAAAATGGCGGTGGATCGCTCCACCGCCATTTCTCCGAAATATTGATTGCTCAGGCCGCGCTGCGCCTGCGGTCGGGCGAAACAGCCTCGTCGGAAAGCAGCTTCAGCGCGTCGGCCAGCTTGAGCGATTCCTGATCGCGCGAGCCGAGCCGTCGGATGTTGACTGTCTCCTCCTCCGCCTCGCGCTTGCCGCAGACGAGGATCACAGGAACCTTGGCCAGCGAATGCTCACGCACCTTGTAGTTGATCTTCTCGTTGCGCAGATCCGGTTCGGCCAAAAGTCCTGCCGCCTTCAACTGTGCGACAACCTTTCGCGCATAGTCGTCAGCATCCGAGGTGATCGTCGCCACAACCACCTGCAGCGGCGCGAACCATAGCGGGAAATGGCCGGAATAATGCTCGATCAGGATGCCGAGAAAGCGTTCCATCGAACCGCAGATGGCGCGATGCACCATCACCGGCTGCTTCTTTTCCGAATCCGAACCGATGTAGAAGGCGCCAAAGCGTTCCGGCAGATTGAAGTCGACCTGCGTGGTGCCGCACTGCCATTCGCGGCCGATGGCGTCCTTCAGCACATATTCGAATTTCGGCCCGTAGAAAGCGCCCTCGCCCGGATTGATCGAGGTCTTGATGCGGTTTCCCGAGCGCGTCCTGATTGTATCTAGCACGTTGCCCATGATCGCCTCGGCATGATCCCAGGCCTCGTCGGTGCCGACGCGCTTATCCGGCCGCGTCGACAGCTTCACGCTGACATCGTCGAAGCCGAAATCGGCGTAGGTCGACAGGATCAGATCGTTGATGCGCAGGCACTCCGCGGCCAGCTGCTCCTCGGTGCAGAAGATGTGCGCATCGTCCTGCGTGAAGCCACGCACGCGCATCAGTCCGTGCAAGGCGCCGGACGGTTCGTAACGATGCACATTGCCGAATTCCGCAAGCTTTACGGGCAGATCGCGATAGGATTTCAACCCATGCTTGAATATCTGCACGTGGCCCGGACAATTCATCGGCTTTAGCGCGAACACGCGGTCGTCGTCGGTGTCGTCGCCGGCCACCGTCACCTTGAACATGGCATCGCGATACCAGCCCCAGTGGCCCGACGTCTCCCACAGGCTCTTGTCGAGAACCTGCGGTGCGTTGACCTCCTGGTAGCCTTGCTCGTCGAGGCGGCGGCGCATGTAGTTGACCAGATTCTGGAACATCTTCCAGCCCTTGGCGTGCCAGAAGACGACGCCCGGCCCCTCTTCCTGGAAATGGAACAGGTCCATCTCGCGGCCGAGCTTGCGGTGGTCGCGCTTCTCGGCCTCTTCCAGCATCGTCTGGTAGGCATCGAGTTCAGCCTGCTCGGCCCATGCCGTGCCGTAGATGCGGGTCAGCATCGGGTTGTTCGAATCGCCTCGCCAATAGGCGCCGGCCACCTTCATCAGCTTGAAGGCGTTGCCGATCTGGCCGGTCGAGGCCATGTGCGGGCCGCGGCAGAGGTCGAACCATTCGCCCTGGGAATAGATCTTGAGATCCTGGTCTTCGGGAATGGTGTCGATCAGCTCGAGCTTGTAGCGCTCGCCCTTCTCGGCAAAGACCTTTTTCGCCTTGTCGCGCGACCAGACTTCCTTGGTGAACGGCTTGTTGCGCGCAATGATCTCGCGCATCTTCTTTTCGATCACCGGGAAATCGTCAGGCGTGAACGGCTCGTTGCGGGCGAAGTCGTAATAGAATCCGTTCTCGATCACCGGCCCGATGGTCACTTGCGTTCCCGGCCACAGTTCCTGCACGGCCTCCGCCAGCACGTGTGCTGCATCATGACGGATGAGCTCCAGCGCGCGCGGATCGCTGCGGGTGATGATCTCGACCTTGCCGGACTTGCCAAGCGGGTCGGAAAGATCGCGAACGGTGCCGTCGATGGCATAGGCGACAGCCTTCTTGGCCAGCGACTTCGAGATCGATTCGGCGAGGCCCGCACCGGTCATCGCCGCGTCATAGTCGCGGACGGAGCCATCGGGAAATGTCAGGGAAACGGAATTCAGCATCGGGTATCTCCTATCCAGTCCCGCAAACGAGCGCGGGTGGTCGTGGTGTGAAGCCGGAGGTCCGGCAGCGGGCGGGTTTTAGAGGCAGCACGGTGTGAGGTAAAGAGCGCTGGTAGTGTGTCAGTTTGAATTCCAGTTGGAACGTTGCCATCGGCCTCCCCGATCGGAACGACCAAGGACCGCCACTTTGCAGCCGTTCAAGGCTAGCGCGAGCTTTCACTCACTCGCGCAGGCCTGCCTTGCGCAAGTTCTCGCGAAGATGTTCCAAGTCACCTGAGTTCTTGTATGGCGCCATGTCCGAGGTCGTTCTCATCGTGATTGTGGCTCGCGGCTCCAGCTGCAAAATGTGCTCGATGACCTGCTGCGCTTCGTCTTCGCTCCCTAAAGCCGCGTAGCTCGCTGCCAGGTATAAGTGTTGGTATACGGTGTCGAGGGTTCGTAGACCTTCCAACGCCGCGATCGCTTCACGATATCTGCGAACGTCGTAGTAAATCTGGCCAATCTGTAGGATGTACCACTCGGGGTAGTGAGGGTTGAGACGCATGGCTTTTTGCGCCGTCTCAAGGCCTTCCTGTGCCCTCCCACAATAGCTTAGGCAGGAACCGTAATCCAACAGCACGTCGGCGTCATTTGGATTAAGCTCAAGGGCCCGTTGATACTCAACGATAGCGCGTTCGTATTGTCCGCAAAATAGGCAGTGCCCTGCGAGCGCATAGTGCCCCCATGCCTCGGCGTCGTCCCGTTCGATCGCCAAATTGGCGTATTTCAGGCCACATGCCAGTGAAGCCTCGGGATTCGCGCTCCAACCGTCGCTTGCGTCGATCATGTGCGTCCAAGCGAGCTTGGCAAACGCCTTTCCGAACTTCGGATCGAGTTCGCCTGCCTTCTCAAAGAGTTCCCGAGCACGCAAGTTGTCTTGTTTTGTGTAGCGGTTGAGAGACTCCATGCCGCGCACGAAATAGTCCAGCGCCTCAAAATTCCGCGTCCCCGCGACTTCCGGGCGCTCTTGCCACGCCTTTAACAATCGGCCTCCGTACGCTGTGGCTAAACTGCCGATTATTCTTTCAGTGACATCGTCCTGCACGGCAAAGATGTCCTCGATGCCTCGGTCGTAGCGCTCTGCCCAAAGGTGCCGCCCAGTCTTGCCGTCAATGAGCTGGGCGGTAATCCGGACCCGGTCCTTCGACCTCTGTACACTGCCCTCCAAGACATAGCGGGCACCCAGCTCTCGGCTGGCATCCTGTATCTTCGTGGCTTTGCCCTTGTAAGCAAACGTCGAATTACTGGCGATGACGGAAAGATCGCGAAACCGAGACAATCCGGTGATGACGTTCTCTGTGATCCCATCCGCAAAGTAGTCCTGCTGACGGTCGTCGCTCATATTGACGAACGGCAGCAAAGCGATGGATGGCTTATCAGCAAGCGACGCCGGCGAAGTGGGGGCCGCTTCGGGACCGTCGAGGCGCACCGCATAAGCTCGCACGGGGCGTTCAATATTTTTAAGTATCTGCTCACCAATGTCGTCGAATTGCAGTTCAAGCCGGTTTCCGAGGTGATCTCGCACCGTGCCCGAAACCATAACACCTCCAACAGGAGCGATGCCTTCGAGCCTTGTCGCCACGTTCACGCCGTCACCCAACAGATCGTCATCCTCGACGATTACGTCACCGAGGTTGATCCCAACGCGGAATTGTATTCTTCGGTCCTCGGACAGTTTTGCGCTGCGACCCGACATGGCACGCTGCATAGCAACGGCACAAGCCACGGCGTTCACGACACTTGGAAACTCGGCGAGGATGCCGTCGCCAGTCGTTTTGAAGATGCGACCTTGGTGCTCGGCCATATTTGGGTCGATAAGGTGGGCCCGTATCTCCTTCAGTTGGGCAAGTGTGCCGGCCTCGTCGCTGCCCATCAGGCGCGTATACCCCACCACATCAGCGGCCAGAATTGCGGCAAGACGGCGTTGGACGCGTCCTTCGGTCATGTGGTGCATTGCTTTCAAGAGCAACAGGACCGGGATTGTAAGGGCGACGGCCGACAGAGTCCACGAGCCGGAACGTCGACTGATACATTTCCGCAGCGGTCATTGGCACAGCCGCTTGTCGCGGCAACTCACTTCACCAGCTGCGTCAAATCCTTCAGGAACGCCGCGCGTGTCGCCAAGCCCTTCGGTGTGTCGATCGGTTTGGTATCGACGACCAGCCGGGCGAAGACGATCCGCCGGCCGCCCTTTTCGGCCCAGCCGACGAACCAGCCCAGCGAGCGCTTGTCCTTGCTGTTTCCCAGCCTGGTGCTGCCGGTCTTGCCCTGCACCGTCCAGCCGTCGGCCTGAAAACTCGGCAGGATGGCTCGGGTCATCTCGTGCGCCTTGGCAGAAACCGGCATCTTGCCGGCGAGCAGCTGGCGCAGGAAGGCTGTCTGTTCGATCGGCGATATCTCAAGCGAGCAATTTATCCAGGATTGCGTGAGCCCGTTGTCCTTGCCGGCATCGCCTGAGACATCCATGTTGCCGTAGCCGAATTTCGAGACGTAGCCGGCAAAGCTTTTTGCGCCGAGCCGTCGCACGATTTCGCGCGAATACCACACGATCGAGTCTCGCTCCCAGATCGTCGGGTCGACGGTTTTGTGGTCGCGCTTCACAGCGTTGAACTCAGGCTTGTAGTCCCAACTCGGCGTATGCGCGTCGCTAAGAATACCGGCGTCGTAGCCGATCAGCGCCAACGGCACCTTGAAAGTAGACGCCGGGCTGAAGCGCTGGTCGCAAACACCATTCTGGTGGAGCGTCTCGCCGCTTGCGGCATCCTGGATCAGCGTGCATTCGACATCGCTGAGCGGCGCCGATTGCGCCCGCATCGGAAATCCCAAAAACCAGGCCAGCAGGAAGAGGACCGCGGCAATGATGAAGGGATGGGTTTCGATCCGGCGCATGCGAGCTCTCTCCTGGGGAATGACCAGGAGCCGCTTAGCGAACTGTCTTGGCTCGATTTTGACTCAAATGCGCAGTCTTTGTGCAGCCCGTTGTTAAGCTTACCGGATTGTAAAGAAATGCCGCGCTGGCGATCTGGATCAGGGACCAGCGCGCCCGCCGTCAGGCCTCGCCGCGCTTCCTGCCGATCTGCCAATAACGCCATGGCATGAACCAGACATAGCGCTGATCGAGTACCTCCGGCACGCGATCGATGCCATGCGAACCGAAAGGGCCGCAGCGCAGCACGCGGAACAGCCCCATGAAGCCGCCGGCCCACAGACCATGGCGGGCGATCGCCTCATGCGCGTATTCGGAACAGGTCGGCAGATGCCGGCAGGAATTGCCGACAAATCCGGACAGCGTCAGTTGATAGAGGCGCACCAGCGACGTGCCGAAAATGCGGCCGGGTGTTTTGCGCCAGGGACCGGGCCAGTTGCGCCCGCGCCGGGTCCGTCCGGCGGCATGCACATGCCGATGCTGGTCGCCCACCGCAGTCTCTTTCCGAACGCGACCCGAAACCGGCTTCCGGGTCAGCTTGCGTTTCCAAACCGATAGATGTGAGCTTCGGCCGGCAAACGCAATCCTCTTCACTCACTCGCCTCTTTGTCGGCTTCAGGGTCGCGAGCGGCGAAAGGGATGCCGCTCCGCTGGAGCCGCCCAGCGGGTGGCCGGCCTTTGCTCGGTGCGCTGCACATGATGCTGCCTGTCGCCACGCCATTGAAACGTCGCGATCCGCATCACATCGCCAAAGATTTCCAGAAACTGGATCATGTCCGTGTCTCCTCTAGAGCGGATTAGACGCCCGCTGGCCTTCGCCTTCAAACGAGTATAATTTCCGTTTCGGATAACTCTGGGTTATGCGAAATGAAGCGCGGACGGTTGCCCCTGACGGCGTTGCGAAGTTTCGAGGCAGCCGGCCGGCAATTGAGCTTTAGCCGGGCCGCCGAGGAGCTGTTCGTCTCGCAGGCCGCCATCAGTCGGCAGATCCGCGAACTCGAGCAGTTCCTGCACCAGCCCTTGTTCCACCGTCATCACCGCCGCGTCGAGTTGACCGAGGCCGGCCAGCGCCTGCTCGATCAGCTGGTCAGGAGTTTCGATGACATCGACAGGCTGCTTTCGGACTTGGTGGCTGTTCCGGCGCAGTCGGTGGTCCGCGTCAGTGTCGAGCCGTCGCTGGCCTCGGTATGGCTGTTGCCGCGGCTCAACCGCTTCAGCCAGTTGCGGCCCGATATCGACGTTTCCCTCGAAGTTGACCCAAGGCCGATCGAGTTCCGCAGCGATCAGCCCGAACTCGCCTTGCGCTTCAGCGCGCGCGCCACCTCATGGCCGCGCAGCGAGGCCGAATGGCTAGCCTCGACCGTCGATTCACCGGTCCTGTCGCCGGCCTTGCTGGGATCGGGCCCTGCCCTCGAAAAGCCGCTCGACCTTGCCCGCTACACGCTGTTGCACGAGGAAAATCGTCAGGGCTGGGCGCGCTGGTTCGAAGCGGCTGGCGTCGCCGCCGACGCCATTCCGGCGCGCGGCCCTATGCTGGCGGATGTGTCGCTGTCGAAGCAGGCCGCCCTGCTCGGCCACGGCGTGGCGCTGGGCGACCTCTTGCAGATCGGCGAGGAGATTGCGTCCGGCGCGCTGATCAAGCCGTTCGACATCGACGTCGCATCCGGCGCCTACTGGCTGGTGGCCAGGAGTTTGAAGGATTTGCCCGAACCGGCCAAGGCATTTGCCGACTGGGTGAGAAGCGAATTTGCCGAAAGCAGACGGGCGCAGGAAGCGAAAGCCGGAGCCGCCGGCTAGTTTGGTTTCTTGCGGTATTTTTCGAGAAGTTGATCAAGCTCCTTCGCATCGATTCCGAGAGGTTTGTCCGACGTATCCTCTCCCGGGTTGAATATGAGGACCACATCACGCCAAAGTTCGTAATGGGCCGCATAGGATGTCAGCCCGGGAAATGGTGCACAACGCGCGATGGCCTGGACAGCGGACTCGGCAAGCTTGTCCGGCAGCGGTGTCACGGGACCGACAATTTTTGGCGGACCGGAAAGCGACCCGTCCTTGTTCAGACTGATCTTAACGCGGGCGATGCCGCGGGTGTTCACGGGTATGTTCCAGCAGAGCTGGATTGCCTTCATGAGATAGTCGCCGATATCGCGCTGGACGACCACGTCCGCCCTACTCACGCCGCTGCCTAACGCAAGCGAAACGGCAAGGCTCGCGGCAATCACCAGGCTCTGGCGATCAGATAGCAGGGTCACGCCGCTTCTTCGGCGCGTTTCTTCTCGATCTGACCGATGGCATCGACGACCGCATCGAAGGTCAGCATGGTCGAGGCATGACGCGCCTTGTAGTCGCGCACCGGCTCCAGATATCTCAGATCGGCAAAGCGGCCTTGCGGCGGCGCGCCATTTTCCTTGAGCATCTTCAGCATGGTGTCGCGCACCGCCCGCAATTCGTCGGCGCTGGCGCCGATGACATGTTGAGCCATGATCGAGGACGAGGCCTGGCCGAGGGCGCAGGCCTTCACGTCATGCGCGAAATCGGTGACGACGCCATTGTCCATCTTGAGGTCGACGGTTACCGTCGAGCCGCACAATTTGGAATGGGCCTTGGCCGTCGCATCCGGATGATCGAGCCGGCCTATGCGGGCGATGTTTCCGGCAAAACCCAGAATTTTCGCATTGTAGACGTCGTCAATCATATTTTTCCAATCCGTCGCCGCCAAGCGAACAGCGATTGCCGCTGTGGCGTCTTTCATTCGCTGCGCACGACCATATATAATGCTGGCAGTCGGGTATCGACAAGGCAACGCAAAGCCATCGTCCTTGCCCATTTCGTTCACGCCGCTTGCGGGCTGGAAACCGGGCGAGTTTTCAGCAACCGAAAGGTCGTGGTCCGTTCAACTCGTTCCTCCTGAGAGAGGAACTACGGGAGACGCCTTTATGGATGCCGTCATCAAGAAAATAATGCCCCCTTCCGACTATCTGGACAAGCCGGTCACCGACAGGGCGAGCGAAGCCGAGGTCGAGGCCGCCGTGCGCACGCTGTTGCGCTGGACCGGCGACAATCCGGACCGCGAGGGCCTGATCGACACGCCCAAGCGCGTCACCAAGGCCTTTCTCGAAATGTTCAACGGCTATGACATGTGCCCGGCCGAAGAGCTCGGCCGCACCTTCGAGGAAGTCGCCGGCTATGACGATCTCGTCATCGTCAGGGATATCCAGTTCCACTCGCATTGCGAGCACCACATGGTGCCGATCATCGGCAAGGCGCATGTCGGCTACCTCCCGGACGGCAAGGTCGTCGGCCTGTCCAAGATTGCCCGTGTGGTCGATATCTTCGCCCATCGCCTGCAGACTCAGGAGGCCATGACCGCACAGATCGCCGGCGTCATCCAGGACGTGCTCAATCCGCGCGGTGTCGCCGTCATGATCGAGGCTGAGCATATGTGCATGGCCATGCGCGGCATCCGCAAGCAGGGCTCCACCACGCTGACCTCGACCTTCACCGGCGTGTTCAAGGACACGCCCGAGGAACAGGTCCGTTTCGTCACCATGGTGCGCGGCCTCGGGGCGTAAGCCCCTCGCCGGCATCGCTAGATCAAGGACCGGCGATGTCGGCACTAACATTTCCCAACGCTCCATCAGACAAGAAGGCCCTCGAAGAAGGCGCGGTGTTTTCCCCGCGTTTCGATGCTGCCGGGCTGGTCACCGTCGTCGTCACTGACGCCGCTGACGGTATGCTGCTGATGGTCGCGCATATGAATGCCGAGGCGTTGGCGCTGACGCTCGAAACCGGCATCGCGCACTACTGGTCGCGCTCGCGCAGCACGCTGTGGAAGAAGGGCGAAACATCAGGCAATTTTCAGACCGTCGTCGAGATGCTCACGGATTGTGACCAGGACGCCATATGGTTGCGCGTCAAAGTGTTGGGCCACGACGCAACTTGTCACACCGGCCGGCGTTCATGTTTTTATCGGACGGTGGGGCTAATCGGCGGCAAGGCAACGCTTGCCGACGATGGCAGCACGCCGCTGTTCGATGCGGAAAAAACGTATCGGAAGCCCGCGTGAACCATTCAACAGTCGCAAACCACTCATATTCACTATTCTCAAACGTCCTTCCTGTAGAACGGACGCGGGACAAGGGAGATCATGATGCTCGAGTGGGCGTCATTGCGTAGCAGACCGGACGTGCGGGAGGCCAATGGCCCCTCATCGTCCGGCGGCGTGCCTGACCCGCAACCCGCGGGCAAGACAGGCATTTCGCTCGCGCTGGGCGGCGGCTGCGCACGCGGCTGGGCGCACATTGGCGTGCTGCGCGCGCTCGATGAAGCCGGCATCGAAGTCTCGATGATCGCCGGCACCTCGATCGGCGCGCTGGTTGGCGGCTGCTATCTCGCCGGCAAGCTGGACGAACTCGAGGAGTTCGCCCGCAGCCTGACCAAGCGGCGCATCTTCGGCCTGCTCGATCTCAATCTGCGCGGCAGCGGCCTGTTCGGCGGCATGAAACTGGACGTCAGGCTGCGCGAGCACATGGCAGGCATCCGCTTCGAGGATCTGACGAAACCCTTCGTCGCCGTTGGCGCCGAAATTCGCACCGGCCATGAGATCTGGCTGTCCAGCGGTTCGCTGATCACCGCGATGCGGGCTTCCTATGCGCTGCCCGGCGTGTTCGAACCGGTGAATTGCAACGGCCGCATTCTGGTCGACGGCGCGCTGGTCAACCCGGTTCCGGTTTCGGTCTGCCGCGCCTACGAGCAGCCGCTGGTCGTCGCGGTCAACCTTCACTACGATCTGTTCGGCCGCGCCGCCGTCATCAAGCACAGCGCCGGCGAACTGCTCATCGAGAAGGACGCGCCCCGGCCAGGCCAGGCCAGCCCCGACCACCAGCCGCACCAGAGCCGTCTCGGCATCACCGGCGTCATGGTCGAAGCCTTCAACATCATCCAGGACCGGATTTCACGCGCAAGGCTGGCGGGCGATCCGCCCGACATGTCGCTCCAACCGAAACTCAGCCATATCGGCTTGACCGAATTCCACCGCGCGGATGAGGCGATCAGCGTCGGTTACCAGGCGACGATGGCGCAGATCAGCGAGTTGAAGCGGCTGCAGACGGTTCTCGCTTAAACCAAATCGGCAATGTCAGGCTTTGGCCGCATCGGTGATGCGGAACTGCACCGTGCGGTTGCCGTTCCAATAATTCCCCGACAGCGAGCCGGCTACATGGATCGTGTTGCCCCTGTTCTTGAACAGGAATTCGCCCAGCGCGGTATCGACGGATCGAAAGGCGATGCCCTGGATGCGGCCGCCGCTTTCCGACTGCAGATCAGCCCGGATGTGGTTGGTGCCGACGGCCCGCGCGTCGGCCAGCCGATGGCGCGGCAGCGCGAACACCGGCGCGACATGGCCGGCGCCGAAAGGCCCGGCCTTTTCCAGCGCATCGAGCAAAGCAATCGTCGCGCCCTCGGCGGCGAGCGCGCCGTCGACGGCCAGACTTTCTTCGTCCTGCAGCCGGAACACTTCGGCCGCCGCGCGCTCCTCGAAGAAAGCACGGAGTTCGCCGAGCTTGGCGCGTTCCACCGTGATGCCGGCGGCCATGCCGTGGCCGCCGCCCTTGACGATCAGCCCGGCATCGGCGGCTGCGCGCACCAGCCGTCCGAGATCGAAGCCCGACACCGAACGGCCAGAGCCGGTGCCGATGCCATTGGCGTTGAAGGCGATGGCGAAGGCCGGCCGCCGCGCATGGTCCTTCAGCCGCGAGGCGATCAAGCCGACAATGCCGGGATGCCAATTGGTGCTGGCGGTGACGATGATGGCCGGCCCGTTGCCGCCGGCAAGTTCGGCGTCAGCCTCGGCGCGCGCCGCTGCCAGCATCTCCAGCTCCATCTGCTGGCGTTCCTGGTTGAGCCGGTCGAGTGTCTCGGCAATGGTCCCGGCCTCAACCGGATCGTCGGTGGCGAGCAGCCGGCTGCCAAGTGCTGCATCGCCGATGCGGCCGCCGGCATTGATGCGCGGCCCAATCAGATAGGCGAGATGAAAGGTGCTTATCGGCTCACCGATGCGGGACACCCGCGCCAGTGCGGCGAGCCCCTCATTCTTCTGCTGCCGCGCCATCTGCAGTCCCTTGACGACGAAAGCGCGGTTCACGCCGATGAGCGGCACCACATCGCAAACCGTGGCCAGCGCCGCCAAGTCGAGCAACGACAACAGGTCCGGTGGCGCTGCGTCGGGCAATCGGCTGCGCAGGACCCTCGCCGTCTGCACCAGAGTGAGGAAGACGACACCGGCGGCGCACAGATGGCCTTGCCCGGAAAGGTCGTCCTCGCGATTGGGATTGACGACCGCGGTCGCCTCCGGCAGCGGGCCGCCGACCTGATGGTGGTCGAGCACCACCACATCGGCGCCTGCGGCCTTGACGGCATCGATGGAGACAGCGCTGTTGGTGCCGCAATCGACGGTGACGATCAGCGTCGCGCCGCGCGAGACCAGTTCGCGCATAGCCTCCGGATTGGGGCCGTAGCCCTCGAAGATGCGGTCGGGAATGTAGATCTCCGAAGGCACCGAGAAATGCGTCAGGAAGCGCTTGAGCAACGCCGAAGAGGCGGCGCCGTCGACATCGTAGTCGCCGAAGATTGCCACCTTCTCCTTGGCCATGACCGCTTCGGCGATGCGGGTCGCAGCCTTGCCCATGTCGGTCAGCGAAGCCGGATCCGGCAACAGATTGCGGATCGTCGGATCGAGGAAGCGCTCGGCCTGGTCCGCGGTGACGCCGCGCCCGGCGAGCACGCGCGCCACAATGTCGGGCACGCCGTGGCCCTGCGCAATGGCAAGCGCCGTCATGTCCTGCCGCTCGCTCAACCGGTGTTCCCAGGAAACACCGGTCGCCGACTGCCTGACATCGAGGAAGAGGCGTTTGTCGCCCGTCATAGGAGGCGTAATCTATAGATTGTCATTTCCGGCAATATGCGACGGCTAAACAGGAAAGTCTCAACTTTTCCACCTCCTGGTGACGCGCGTTGATCTCGCGGCTCACGCCTCCGCCAGAACCCGATGATGACTGGTGGGTTCGACCTGAAATCTCAATCCGGCTCCAAATCAAAGAGAGAGAGCATTATGGCGTCCGAACCACTTTTCAGCAGCAGCATCAAACGGTTAAAGGAGAAAAATGACTTGGCCTAGCCCGCACGCTCGATGCGGATAACCTGCGGCTTGTCTGTGAGGTGGCCGTCCTTGGTGATGCCGTCGACAGCCTTGCGCACCGCTGCTTCCGTCGTCTCGTGGGTGACCAGGATCACCGTCTTTTGCGCGTCCGTCTCGCCGCTGACGGCATGCTGGACGATCGATTCCAGCGAAATGTCATTGTCGGCCATGCGCTTGGCAATCGCGGCAAAGACGCCGATGCGGTCGTGCACGGTCAGCCGGATGAAATAGCCGCCGGCATGGCTGCGCATCTGCGCCTTCTTGTAGGGGCGCAGTTCCTTGGCCGGCAGACCGAACACCGGACCGTGCTGGAAGCCCGGCCGGCTCTTTGCGATGTCGGCGATATCGCCGACCACGGCGGACGCGGTGGCGTTGCCGCCGGCACCGGGGCCGGAGAGCAGCAGCTCGCCCAGAATGTCGGTTTCGATGGCCACCGCATTGGTGACGCCATGCACCTGTGCGATCACCGACGCGGTCGGCACCATGGTCGGGTGCACTCGCTGCTCGATGCCGCTGTCGGTGCGCTGCGCGACGCCGAGCAATTTTATCCGGTAGCCAAGGTCGCCCGCGGCGCGGATATCGGCCTGGCTGATATTGGAAATGCCTTCCATGTAGATGTCATTGGCCGCGATCCTGGTGCCGAAGGCCAGGCTGGTCAGGATCGACAATTTGTGCGCCGTATCATGGCCCTCGATATCGAAGGTCGGGTCGGCCTCTGCATAACCCAGCCGTTGCGCGTCCTTCAGGCACTCGTCGAAGGAGATGCCCTCGGCCTCCATGCGGGTCAGAATGTAGTTGCAGGTGCCGTTGAGGATGCCGAAGACGCGGGTGACCGAATTGCCGGCCATCGCCTCGCGCATCGTCTTGATGACCGGGATGCCGCCGGCAACTGCCGCCTCGTAGTTGAGCAGCACGCCCTTCTTCTCGGCGATTTCGGCAAGCGCCACGCCGTGCTTGGCCAACAGCGCCTTGTTGGCGGTGACGACATGACGTCCGGCTTCAAGTGCTGCCTTGACCGACGCGCGCGCTGCCCCTTCGTCGCCGCCGATCAGTTCGACGAAGACGT